>JADZAS010000039.1 GCA_020852515.1 Phycisphaerales bacterium | reverse complement strand
GTTCCACGCGTTCCCGAGGTAGTAGTCGAAGAGGGTCTGATCCATCTCGGTCGCCGCTGACCTCTGGATCGTGTCAGCCAAGGATACGATGTGGCGAAGTGCGTCTACGCGCTGCGCGATCCATGCGCTATCGACCCATGTCCCTAGGGTGTCGATCGCTGTCGTCGCAGGTTGATCGGAAAGGGATTTCGTGCGAAGGCAGATCTCAATGACAGAGTCGAAGTCTGACATGTTGTCTCCGGACTCACGGTTTGGGATGTGCATACATCCATTTGCCATTCATCTTGGGTAGACGGTTTGTCGCGAGCGCCCAAGAGAAGCCGTCACGGGAAAGGGGGCCCAACGATCGAATCAGACGAGTCTATCGGTGTAACGTTATCGCCCCCACCCTCCCCACCCGCAATCCCTGGGCCTTTCATCCGTCGGTACCTGGCGGATGGACCAGGTGCTTCTATCTACGGATGACCTTGCCGACTCGTGATCGAGTTGCGCTTTGTCCCAGCGCCCAAGCTGGATGATGCGGTGCAGGAGGCGTGGATGGCGCACTTGGAGATGCGGCCGGCCGCGCCTGCTGCCATTGCGGCCGGCGAATCGTGACGCGCGGACGCTGAGTACGGATCCGTACCGATTCGCTCAAACTCGACCAAGTTTGCGGCGAATCAGCGCTGCTGTCGTGCACATCCACTGTGGACGCACGAGATCGTCGCAGCCTCCCATCGAATCCCCAGGAGATTTTCATGCCCACCAGCCAGCGGAGGGACCGCGCCACGGGCATCTTCGAGTCTGATCGAAGCCGACTTGAGGCGCTCATCGAGAACGCGCGAGGCATCATCGCCTTCGGCCAGACCTCGGTTGACCTGCCGGAGAACCCCGGCGACGTGAACGCCCTCCCGGAGAACATCCGCCGCTAAGGCGCTCCACCCCCCATGGCTGAGACTCCGCTCGACGACGCGATCCGCGACAACGCCGGGGGCCCCAAGCGGGCCTCCGGCGACGCGGGGAGCGTGGAACAGCACTCGCTCACGGACCAGATCGAGGCGGATCGCTACCTGAACTCCAAGGCCGCCGCCAAGAACAAGAACCTCGGAGTCAAGATCACCAAGCTCGTCCCGCCCGGGACGACTGAATGACGCATGCTCAGTTTCCTGCGGACATTTTGGCGCACGGATGCGCCCGCTCGGGCCCAGTCGCACCAGCGGCGATCGATGATCGCCGTTCCCCTCAGCCGACTCGTGCCGCTTTCCGCGATCCGCGGGCGCTACGACGCGGCGGTGACCACGGACGGGAATCGCCGCCACTGGGCCAACGCCGACGGGCTGAGTGCTGACGCCGCCGCCAGTCCGGAAGTGCGGCGTGTCCTGCGCAATCGCGCTCGCTACGAAGTGGCCAACAACTCCTACGCCCGCGGCATTGTCAGTACTCTGGCCAACGATGTGGTCGGCACGGGGCCGCGACTGCAGATGCTGACCAACGATCCGGAGGCGAACACGCGCATCGAGCGGGTCTTCATGGCGTGGTCCAAGGCTGTCGGATTGGCGGCCAAGCTCCGTACCATGCGCTCCGCTCGCGCCGAATCCGGCGAGTCATTTGCCCTGCTCGCGCGGAATACGCGGCTTTCGACCCCGATTCAGCTCGACGTCCGCCTCATCGAAGCCGATCAGGTCGCGACGCCCGATCTGGCGCTGAGCGATTCCAACGCCGTGGACGGAATCGTCTTCGACGAGTTCGGCAATCCCGTCGAGTATCACGTTCTCAAGCAACATCCGGGTGACGTCCGCTGGGGCGCTGGCCTGCAGTACGACCGTGTGCCTGCGGCGTCGATGATCCACTACTTCCGCGCCGATCGGCCGGGCCAGAGTCGCGGCATTCCCGACATCACGCCGGCGATCCCGCTCTTTGCCCAGCTGCGCCGCTTCACACTGGCGGTCCTCGCCGCGGCCGAGACGGCCGCGGAGTTCGCCGGGGTCCTGCAGACCGATGCACCGCCCAACGGTGAGGCGGAAGACATCGAGCCGATGGACACCATCGAGATCGAGAAGCGCATGCTTCTCACGCTGCCCGGCGGCTGGAAAATGGCCCAGATGAAGGCCGAGCAGCCGGCGACGACCTACGGCGAGTTCAAGCGCGAGATCCTCAACGAGATCGTCCGCTGCCTGAACATGCCTTTCAACGTCGCGGCGGGCAACTCCTCCGGGTACAACTACGCCAGCGGGCGACTCGATCACCAGACCTACTTCAAATCCAACCGCATCGAGCAGGCGCACCTCGAGTGCACGGTCCTCGATCGCATCTTCGACGCCTGGCTCGATGAGGCCGTGCTCGTCGAAGACCTGCTGCCCCAGTCGATGCGCATGACCGATGCGCCTCGCAGCCACCAGTGGTTCTGGGATGGCAACGAGCACGTCGATCCCGCCAAGGAAGCCAACGCCCAAGCGACGCGGCTGACCAGTCGCACGACGTCGCTGGCCCGCGAGTACGCCAAGCAGGGACTCGACTGGGAGATGGAATTGCGGCAGATTGCCAAGGAACGGGCGCTGCTGCGCGAACTGGGGATCGAAGATGCGACTGAAGCCGCACCCGTTGGCGTTCCTTCACCAGTCACGGAAGACGATGATGAGCAAGACGAACCAGAAAACGCCTGAGACACTCGCGCTGGGCTGCGAGGTCGTCATCGAAGCCGAGGCAACCGGTGACGGAGCCGCGGCCGAGGCGCGCCTCCCCCGCTTCAGCATGGTGGCCTACACCGGCGGCGCCATACGCACCATGGGCTTCGCGTTTCCCGTCGTGGTGAATCTCGACGGGCTGACGATTCCCACACAGCAGCGGCCCGTGCGTTTCCAGCACTCGGCGCTCGAAGGCGTCGGGCATACGGAGCGCATCGCCATTGAAAACGGCAAGCTGATCGCCGAGGGCGTCGTGTCACGTGATACCCCTGCGGCCCGCGAAATTGTGGCCAGCGGCAAGAAGGGATTTCCCTGGCAGGCGTCGATTGGCGCCTCGGTCGAGGAACTCGAATTCATCAAGCGCGGCGTCTTGGTGCAGGTCAACGCCCGGAAATTCTCCGGCCCGATCTACGTCGCGCACAAGACGGTTCTGAACGAGATCAGCTTTGTCGACCTCGGCGCGGACCAGCGCACCAAGGCGCGTATCGCCGCCGGGCACCAGCACACCAAGGAGCACGCTTCCATGTCCGATGAGAATGCCACCGCCCCCGAGGAGTCGAGCAGCGCCGAGGAAACGCAGAACGCCGGTGATGATTCGACGCAGCGCGGCCGACCCACGCGCCTGAATGCCTCATACCCGGGCAGTGATCCCCTCGCCGAAATTGATCAGATGACGGCGCGGGCCCGCGCCGAGACTGAGCGGCGCATCCGCATCCAGGAAATGACGGCCGAAGTTCTGGCCCAGCGGCCCGAACTTGCCGACGAACTCGGCAAACTCGCCCACGCGGCGCTCGAGGCGGGCTGGAAGCCCGACAAGTACCAGCTCGAAGTGATGCGCCTGGGCCGCTCCTTCGGCGGAATTGGCGGCCCGCGCCGCCATGAAGCCGTGGTGAACGGCCAGATCATTGAGGCGGCGCTGTGCATCGCCGGCGGCCTCGACACCGAGACTCTCGAAGCGGGTTTCACCGAGGAAGTCCTCGGCACCGCGACGCGGACTTATCGCCACGGGCTCGGTCTCGTCGAGACGCTGCTGCTCTTCGCGCAGGCCAACGGGTACCGCGGCTACGGGCGCAGCGACCTCAAGGGCCTGCTCCAATTCGCCTTCGCGGATGTACAGGGCTCGGCGATGAGCACCATCAGTCTGCCGGGCATCCTGAGCAATGTCGCCAACAAGTTCCTGCGCTCGGGCTTCGAAGCCGTCGAGTCCACCTGGCGTGAGATTGCCGCGATTCGGTCGGTGCGCGACTTCAAGCAGGTGTCGAGTTACTCGCTCACCGGCGGGTTCGTCTATGAAGAAATCCCGCCCGGGGGCGAACTCAAGCATGCCACCGCCGGCGAAACGGCGTACACCAACCAGGCCAAGACCTACGGCCGCATGTTCGGCATCGATCGCCGAGACCTTATTAATGATGATCTCGATGCCCTGACCGCCGTACCGCGCCGCCTTGGTCGCGGCGGTGCGCTCAAACTCAACGAGGTATTCTGGAAGGAGTTCCTCGACAACGCGCTCTTCTTCGTCGCCGGCAACAACAACTACGCCGAGGGCGTGGACACGGCGCTGGGAATCGACTCGCTTACCCAGGCCGAGCAGCTCTTCCTCGACCAGACCGACCCCGACGGCCACCCGCTGGCGGTGGCGCCGGTGATCCTGCTCGTGCCCAACGGTCTGTACGTGCCGGCGACGCAGATCATGAACAGCACCGAGCTGCGCGACCCGGCCTCGACGAAGAAAACGCCGGTGGCCAACCCGCATGCGGGCAAGTTCCGCCCGGTTCGTTCGAGTTACCTGAGCAACGCGCAGTACACGGGCAACTCGACCAAGGCGTGGTACCTGCTCGCCGATCCCAACGACATGCCCGTCATCGAGGTCGCGTTCCTCAACGGCCAGCAGATGCCCACCGTGGAGAGCGCGGATGCGGACTTCAACACGCTGGGTATCCAGATGCGCGGCTACCACGACTTCGGCGTCGCCAAGCAGGAGCCGCGCGGGGGAATCCGGATGAAGGGCGAAGCGTAATCACCGGCGCCGATTCCCCCTGACTGTGCATTCATCTGAAAGGACCAGAACGTGCAGGCCGTATTCATTCAGGAAGGCAGCTCAATCGACTACACCCCCGGCACCGATATCGGCGCCGGCGATGTAGTGATCAACGGCGACATGGTCGGAATCGCCAAGCGGGACATCCCCGCCAACACCGCCGGTCCCCTGGCGACCGAGGGTGTGTTCGACATTGCCAAGGCGAACGAAGCACTGAGTTTCGGCGATGATGTCTTCTGGGATGCCGACGGCGACCCCGTCGGTGGAACGGCGGGGTCGGGCGCCGCGACGGCCACGGCCTCGGGGAACACGTTCCTCGGCCGCGTCATCAGGGCCGCGGTAGCGGGGGACCAGACCGTGCGCGTCCTCGTGGTGCGCAACCGGGTGCCCGCGGACCAGATCGCCCTCATCACCATTGAGGACCTCGCCGCCGCGGGTGATATCGCAGCGCGCCCGATCTTCGCGCACCCGGGCGGAGCCGAACTCGTCTCGGCGGGCATCCTCACGCAGGGCGCTCCCGCAGGCGTCGACGATGCGAACACGGTGGTCATCGCGCTCAAGGACGACGCGGGCAACACGATCGTCACGAAGACTTTCGACACCGCCAACCAGCCGCCCTCGAGTGACTTGGGCGACCTGGGGGCGCTCAGCGCCACGCACAAGATCCTCGTCGGCGATGAGCATGTCACCCTGGACGTCACCCAGGGCGGCACGACTTCGGACATGCCCGCGTTCGTGCTGGTGATCAGGTACCGACCCGCCGCGTAACGGCTGACGCGGGTGATGCAGGGGTAGCAGTTGGCGGATCTCCTCGAACAAGGCATGAGCTTTCTGGACCGCAGGCGGCACGAGCACATGACACGAACGATCACGTACCACCGCGGCAATTCGTCTGTTCAACTCCAGGCCACACTGGGGCAGACGAGTTTCGAGCAGAGTGATGAATACGGCATCGTGCAGAAGGTCGAGTCGCGCGACTTCCTCGTACGCACCGGCGATCTCATCCTCGAGGGACAGATGGTGCTGCCCAGCGCAGGAGATCTCATCCGAGACATGGAGGCTGGCAGCGTCTTCGTCTGCGAAGTCAGCGCCCCCGGTCACGAGCCGCCGTTCCGCTACAGCGATCCGTACAGGAAGGCCCTGCGCATCCACACCAAGCACATCGCCACGGAGATCGTCTGACATGGCCGACGCAACCACGAGGAACGGAAGTGTCTGGTCACGGTGGGCCGGCGTGGTACTCACGGCGGTGATCGCCCTCTCGGCGTTCACCGTCCAGTGGGGCGTGGTCACGACCAAGCTCGATCATCTCGAGCGCCGCCTCGATGAACTCATCGTCGAGGCCCGCTCACTGCGAAACGAGTACCAATCGGTCGAGCGGCGGGTGTCCTATCTCGAGGGTCGGCTCAATGGGAGGGAGCACCCATGAGCACGCTCACCGCCCTGGCCGACGCCGTCACCGAATCGCTCAACGGCGCCTCGTTCTCGATGCCCTTCACCGCAGAGCGCCTGCACCAGCCTTCGTTTAACCTGGCGGGACTGGCGACACTGCGCGTGAGCGTGGTCCCCAAGTCCGAGACGATTGCAACGGCCTCGCGGGCGAACTCGTTCTTCGACTGCGCCGTGGACGTAGGAGTCCAGAAGAAGGTCGCGGATGACACCGAGATCGATGTACTGCTCGATCTGGTCGAGGAGATCGCCGACCACCTGCGCCTCAAGCGCCTTGATGAGTACCCCAGCGCCGCCTGGCTGTCCATCGAGCACGATCCCGTGGTGGCGGCCGAGCATCTCGATCAGAATCGCCAGCTCACGAGTGTCCTGACGGTGACTTACCGCGTGAAGCGCTGATCGCGCTGTCGATGGCGACACATGAATTGATCTTTCCGCGCGGATGCGCAGACGCAGGAGCAGATGATGGCCATTCGGCTGGGCATGGAAGCGACGCTGAACTTCAAGGTCGGCGGCCAGGCGGGGGGAGGCGCCTGGACGGAACTGACCAACACCAAGGACGTCACGCTCTCACTCGAAGCGGGCGAAGCGGATGTGACCACCCGCGCCAACAACGGGTGGCGGGCCATCGTCGCCACGCTCAAGGACGCCAGCGTCGAGTTCGAGATGGTGTGGGATACCGGCGATGCGGGCTTCGCCGCCGTGCGCGATGCCTATCTCAACAACGCCGTCCTAGGACTGCAGATTCTCGACGGCGACAGCGGCGAGGGTTTGCAGGCGGACTTCATGATCACCGCCTTCTCGCGCAGCGAGGCGCTCGAAGAAGCGATCACCGTCTCGGTCACCGCCAAGGTGACCTACTCGGCGACACCGCCGAGCTGGCTCACGCCCTGATACGACTGACATGATGCGCGAAACGATCGGAGCAGTACACACATGGACAGCAGATTGACCATCTCGGGCGAGATCGCCGGAGCTCCACTCAATTCGAGCCTTTCTCGCTCGGCCGACGGCGCCATCCGTCACGGGCCGATTACGTTGCCCGCCGCGGAAGCCGGCGATCTCTCAACGCGCACCACCGACACCACGGGCGTGCTCACCGTTGCCGGCACGACACTCCAGATTGGCGACACGATCGACATCTACTGGGACGGCGGTCGCCGCTATGACGTCGATGTCGACAACGTGGTCTCCGATGACGTTACGTTCTCAGGCGGCGCCGGGGACATTCTGCCCGCGGTGAGCACCGCGATCACCGCCGCCAAACAGGTTGCCATCGCCACCGACTTCGACGGCGCCAATCTGGTGGCGGTGGGCGCCCTGTGCACAGCGCTTGGGCACCTGAGCTTCCAGGAAAGCGGGGCGACGGAACTCTCCGTCGATCTGAGCACCCGCGAGGCGTGGTTCTGGCTCAACGGCTCCACCGCCCCGAATCCGCTCGTCTCCACCGTCGTCGACTCGATCAGGGGCTCGCAGTCCGGCTCTGTCGCGGCAGCGACGCTCGATCTGGGTGTGCTTTACGACTCGACGCCGTAACTGAACCCGAGTTCATCTCACTGACACTCCTCGGACCCACTGCGCGCATGAAGACATTCATCGACAACGCCAAACGCTCCTGGAACGTCGAGATCAACGTCGCGGCCATCAAGCGCGTGCGTGACCTGGCCCAGGTCGACCTCCTCGAAATCGTCGAGGGCAAGCTCATCGAGCGGCTGATTCGCGACCCCATCCTCCTGTGCGACGTCGTGTACGCCGTGTGCAAGCCGCAGGCCGACGAGCGCCAGGTGAGCGATGAAGACTTTGGCCGCGCCATGGCCGGCGACGCGATCGAGCACGCCACAGCGGCGCTGCTGGAGGAGCTGGTGTCTTTCTGCCCGAGCCCGAGGGACCGCAGGAACCTCGGGCGGGTGCTGGAAGCGACGAATCGCGTCATGGACCGGGCGCGGGATCTCATCGAACAGCGCCTGCAAAGCGGTCAGCTCGATCGAATGGTGGACCAGGCGCTCGCCAGTGCCACCGCATCATCTGGCAGTGCGCCGGCATCCTCGGAATCGACCCGGGCTCCCTGACCCTCAGAGAGCTGCTCATCATGGCCGAGGCCCGGCGGCGTGAGCAGTGGGGGCGCACCAGCGCCGTCATGGCGCTCATCGCCAATACCCACCGCGACCGCAGAAAGGGCCGGCCATTGCGGCCCACTGACTTCGATCCGTTCGCACGACAGACGCCTTCTGTCAAGGCGGATGTGCGTGTGCTCAAACAAGTGTTCATCGACAACCGTGTTCCAGAGGGGATCCCATGAATCGCAGTTCCGTCATGTATGTCTTCGCGGCCGTCATGTTCTCACTCGTGCTCGCCGCCTGCGCGGGCTTTGATCTTGGCGACGTCGTCAAGGTCAGGACGCCCAACACCATCCAGCAGACGACCGGCCTCTCGTCGCGCATCACGCTCAACGAGGCCGAAGCCGAGTACCGGGCGTGGTTCGAGAACACCCAGCGTACGGGTTCTCAGTGGAAGGCCTCGATCGAACGAGCCGGTGAGATCCGGGGCATGCTCAGTCAGCTGACACTCTCGGCGCTCGACTCGGTGGGTCCGACACTGGCCGGCGTACCGATCGTCGGCCCCGCATTGCCGGCGCTGACGGGCATCGTCGGTCTCTTCATCGGGTCGGGTCGCCTGCGCAAGGAGAAGGAAGCGTCCTTCAACAAGGGTCTCAAGCAGGGCAAGACCCTCGGCGGGGACGCAGCTTCAACGTGATCGACCTGCGCCTCAAGCAGATGTTCTTCGACCGCCCGCGGGTGCAGCGGGCGGTCGATCGGGGCAGGCGGCAGGCGCTCTCGAAGGCCGGCGCCTTCATCCGTCAGCGAGCCCGCAGCTCGATCCGCAAGCGGAAGCGATCGAGCCGGCCGGGTCAACCGCCTTCCAGCCACACCGGACTGCTGCGCCGCTTCATCCTCTTCGGCTATGACCGGCAGCGCGACTCGGTCGTCGTCGGACCCGTGGGATTCCGGCAATCGACGGCGCCCAGTGTCCTCGAGTTCGGCGGTCGCGCATCCGTCGAGTCCAGACGTCGCGAGCGACGGCGAGGCAAACGGGTCGTGCGCATCGCAGCGCGGCCATACATGCGCCCGGCGCTGGAGAAGGAGAAATCGAATCTGCCCGCGGTATGGCGCAACAGTGTGCGCTCCGCGGGCTGAGGCGGTACTTCCATGGCCGAGACGCGAGGCATCCGGGCAGGGCGGGCGTTTGTTGAACTGGGCGTGAGCGACAAACTCACGGCGGGCCTGAAGGCGGCTCAGCGCCGTCTGCAGGCGTTCGGCAGCGGCGTCCGCTCCATCGGTCAGCGTCTCATCACTGCTGCGGCCACCGCCGCGGCGCCCCTGGCGATCAGCGCGCCGGTCTTCGCCAGCTTCGAACAGAGCATGGCGCGAGTGCGGGCGCTCACCAACGCCAGTGAGAAGGACTTTCTGCGCCTCTCGTCGGAGGCCAAGCGCCTCGGCGAAACGACGGTCTTCTCGGCGAGCCAGGCAGCGGATGCCATGGGCTTCTTCGCCCTGGCCGGCTTCAGCGTCGAGCAGATCCTCAGATCCATCGGCCCGACACTCAATCTCGCCGCCGCGGGCCAGCTCGAGATCGCCCAGGCCGCGGACATCGCCGCCAAGATCATGGCCGGCATGGGGATCGAGGCAGACCGTCTCGGCGAAGCGGTGGATGTCCTCACCAAGGCGATGACCACCGCCAACACCGATCTGCTTCAACTCGGCGACGCCATGAAGTTCGTCGGGCCGATCGCCAAGAGCGCCGGCATCGCCTTCGAGGAAATCGTCGCGGCCATTCAACTGCTCTCGAATGCCGGCATCCAGGGTGAGATGGCGGGGACGAGCCTCAGAGGCGCGATCCTGGCGCTCACCAGCCCGAGCCAGGAAGCGGCGGACAAACTCAAGGAACTCGGCGTCCGAGTGCTCGACGCCGAGGGCAACGTGCGGCCGCTGGCCGACATCATTGACGATCTCAATCGTGCGATGGAAGCGATGGGCTCAGGGGAGCGCCTCGAAGTGCTCGGGCGCATCTTCCCCGCGCGCCAGGCGGCGGGCATGGCGGAACTGCTCTCCCAGGGCGCGGACAAACTCCGGGAATACACCCGCGCGCTTGGCGACGCCGGCGGAACGGCCTCGCGCATCGCTGGTGTGCAGCTCAACACGCTCAAGGGACAGGCAACCATTTTCAAGAGTGCCCTCGAAGGCCTGGCAATCGCCGTCGGCGAGTCACTTGTCGGGGCGCTGCGCGCGGTCGCACACTCCATCACGCGCGCCACCGCGGCGATGGCGCAGTGGGTGCGTGAGAACCGCTCTGTGGTCGTCATCGCTGCGGCCTCGATACTGCTGGTGGGCGCGCTCGGCGTGACGTTGGTCGCAGTCGGTGTCGCGGCGCAGGCGGCGGCGTTCGTGCTCGGAGGTCTGAGAACCATCCTGCTCACCGCCAAGGCGGCGCTGCTTGCGGTCGGCGCCGCCGCGGGCGCGATTCTGTCGCCCATCGGCGTTGTGATCACCGCCGTCGCCGCACTGGGTGTCGCCGTTCTGGTTTCGAGCGGCGCCGCCGGTGCGGCGATCGGTTGGCTCGGCAAGCAGTTCGCGCAGTTGCGCGACGGCGTCACTCGAGTCATGCAGGGCATCTCCGATGCTCTCGCTGCGGGTGATGTGGCGCTGGCGGCCAAAATCCTCTGGCTGTCGCTCAAACTCGTGTGGCAGCAGGGTGTGGCGGCGCTCAACTCCGCCTGGCTCACGGCCCGGGACTTCTTCATCACCACCGCCCAGAAGATGTGGTTCGGGGCGCTGGCGGCGGCGCAGACGGGATTCCACGCCCTCGAGGTCGCATGGATCGAGACGACCTCATTCCTGTCAAAGACCTGGACGAAGTTCACAACGGGATTCCAGAAGATCTGGGAATCGGAGACGTCCTTTGTGGCCAAGCGGATGCTCGAGATCCAGGGGCTGTTCGATTCGTCTCTGAACGTCGATGCCGCCAAGCAGCTCGTCGATGAGCAGCTCGAATCCCGACTGTCCGAACTGGAGAGTCAGGCGCAGCAGCAGCTCGACGAACGTGAGCGCAAGCGGCAAGAGCAGCGCCGCCATGCCGCGGAAACCAACGAGGCGACGCTCGCGGAGATCGGCCGGCAGTTCGAGGAAGCGCAGGAATCACTTCGATCCGGCACCGACTCCCGCCTCGCCGAAACCCAGCGGCAACTTGATGAAGCGCGGCAGCGCCTGGAGGAAGCGATCGCCCAGGCCAGGCGCAGCCGCGAGGAGGCGCAGGCGGACGAATCTGGTGGGCCTCGATCGCCGGGGCAGCTTGTCGCGGCGCTCGAAGATCAACTCGCCGGGCTTGGCGAGGCGTTCAGCCGCGGCATCGAGGTGCGGGGTACGTTCAGCGCCGAGGCCGTGCGCGGCCTCGCCGCCGGCGATGACAGCGCTGAAAGAACCGCCCGCGCCACCGAGCAGACGGCACGACACACCAAGCGCCTCGTGGAGGCATCCACGAAGGGATTGGCCTTCGGATGAGCACGGAAGTTCAGGAACGCGGGATCAGTCGAACGACCAGCAGCGGCCGGAGTCCATCGACCGAGCGCCTGTACTGGGTGCGCGGCACGAGCGATGACCTCGAGGCGCTGGCCGCGCTCGAAGCCGAGGTGCCATCCTTCTATGGCGGTCTGCCGCTCTACCAGGTGCGTGTCGAAGAGGCCGGGCCTGATCTCTACGACGGGACTGTCACCTACCAGGTCGATTCATCGACCGACCCGCCCGACACCGGCGAGAGCACCTTCACCTTCGAAACCGGCGGCGGCAGCGAGCACATCACTCAATCCTCGGCCACCATCGCTTCGTACGCCCCGCCCGGCAAGACCGCTCCGGACTTCAAGGGGGCCATCGGCGTTACGGCCGACAGCGTCGAGGGTGTGGACATCGTCGTGCCGGTCTACCAGTTCACCGAGACGCACTACCTCGACGACAGTTCGGTGACGCCTGCTTATAAAGGTACGCTCTTCGCCCTCACCGGCCGTGTGAACGATGCCGCGTTCAAGGGCTTCGCCGCCGGCGAGTGCCTCTTCCTCGGCGTGAGCGGCTCCAAACGCGGCCAGGGCGACTGGGAATTGACTTTCCGCTTCGCCTCGCGACCCAATCGAACAGGCCTGAGCATCGGCGACATCACCGGCATCGACAAAAAGGGTTGGGAGTACCTCTGGGTGAGGTATGCCGAGGCCGAGGACGCGACCGCCGGCGCGCTGGTGAAACGGCCCGTGGCGGTCTACGTCGAGCGTGTGTACGACAGCAGCGACTTCACCGGGCTGGGGATCGGAACATGAGTTCCCTGCGCAAGGTGAAATCCGGCGACCCACTCAAGATCCCCGCCGCGGCCTACAACGCCTTCGTCGATGCCGCCGTCGATCTGCGCCAGCGCCAGCATGAGGAATCCCGCGAGCCCCAGCGCCTGCGGCGGGACAACGACGTGATCCTCGTGCTCAACTCGACCGCTTCAACGGTCAACCGATTCGGCGTCCTCGCGATCACCGATCCGATCATCGCCCCCACTGACGCTCTTGAACTCGAACGTGTCGCGTTCACTGGCGTGGTGCCGGCGGCCGAGCACGCGGGCAAGTTCGCAATCCTGCTTGAGACTGCAGCGCCCGGCGCCATCGTCGGCGCCGCGATGGGCGGAATCGTTCCCGTGAAGATCGGCATGGCCAATCCGAACCACGAGTTCGCGGACGTGTCGCCGGGGTTCACCGACCGATTGCTTAGCGGCAACAGCGGCGCTGCGCAGATCCTCTGGGTCGAGAGTTCGATCAGTACGACGCGCCAGGCCATTGTCCGTTTGCCCGCCGGTGGCGCGGCCGTCTGCCTCGCGAGCGCGAGCGGCCTGGCCTTCGATGCCAACGGCTGTCTCAAGATCGACACCACCGTGAACAGCACCGTGCAACTCACACTCGTCACCGGCGTGACCCACGCGATCGTCGGCAACGTCCTGCGCATCACGGCTCAGCGATCAATCATCACGCTTTCGCGCAACGTGGCCGGCGTGGTCATCGGAGTCGGCGCCACGCCAACTTCCAGCACGACGAGTGACGTCAATCTGGAGAGTTGTCCCTGACTCGTGGTGAGCACCCGAAGGGAATCGAACCATGCCCCTCATCCTTGGACCATCGGGCAACTCGCTCCTGCTCGGCCCGACCGGCCTTCCCGCGTCCAGCACGAAATGCTGCTGCTGCAAGGAAGGCATCGAGTGCCCCCACTGCCTGTGCTGCGAGTGCTGGGTGTGCGGCGACGGCATCAAACACGCGCTGCCCACAGCCGGCTGCCACAACGCCAGCGGCAAGGCATGCCTGACGGTCACGCTCAGCGGCCTGACGTTCGTGACCAACTGCCGCACATTCCGCAACAACAACTGCGTGGCCGCGCCGGGAACGTGGGCTTCGTACAAGTACCTCTCCGCGGCGATGCCCGATCTGGTGCTCCCTTTCAACTGGAACGATGGCGCGCACACACCCATCCGCGATCCCGACCTGCCCTGTGCTGAGATCGTGCCCGGCAACGTCTGCCGCCAGTGGCACATGTGCGTCGTGCTGCCCGACACCGGCATCGACGCCACGCAGTACGTCAACGCCAACTGCACCGGCACGAGCAACACGTTCAGCGTGCTCATCACCAGTGCTGTGCTCGACTACCAGGTCGTCGGCACCACGCGCCGCTTCATCCTCTGGGTCACCGCCTCTCCTGCCGGCACCATCCCGATCCCCATCTTCTTCGGCGCGGCGAGTTTCGATGCCCGCCAGTGCGCCAACTACTCAACCTGGCCGCTGGCCATCCCCAACGACCTGTCCAGCACCGCCTGCCTCTGCGGCGGATCTGGGACGGCGATGCATCCGGCCGCGACGGGCGGCACGGCAACGTTGACGATGGCGTGCGATACGGATTGCAGCAGCTTTGACGGCGGCGCGGGGTTGGCGTCGCTTGAGGTGTCCGGGCCGCGGATCGCGCCGCATAGGCAGGTGGACGCGGCCGCGATTGATCGTGCGGACGCGCACGAAGACCGCCGGCGCCGGTGCCAAGGTTGCCGGAAGCAGGGCTAACGAGCTCAAAGCCATTCAGGGAAGAGATGTCTCGTGCTCCGCTACATGATGCAGGGAAACGTGCACAACGCCAACTACAACCAGTGCCACAATAACGACTGCCCCAAGAGCGAATCCCAGCGTTCGTTCGAACCAGGTGGCGTCACTCCATAGATTGAAGCCGATCGCGACCAAGGCGCCCAACGATAGGAAGGAGAAGCTGTACAACACCAGCACCTGAAGATACCGGAAGCGCTTCTTGTCATACGGTCCTGCCCATGGTTGTCCGAGATCGTGTCGCGCGTATCGGAACAGAATCGACTTCGCCCCCGGCAGCTGCGGCTCGATCGTGCGCGCCAGCCAGGCGATGTACTCATGAATTCGAAAGATTAGCCACAACTGGTAGACCCAGTTGCAGATCAGCAGCGTAGTGATGACCGCGAATAGCCACGCCAGCACCCACAGCGCCTTTCCGAGCACCAGAATCTCTTGTTCCGAGAGGAGCACGTTCTCGTCACCCGAAGCTCGCGTGCGAACGAGGGCGGCGAAGAACGCCACGCCGATCGTGGCGGTGATGCCAAAGAGCGAGAGCACTCGCTGAAGGGCGCCATTCTGAAGGTCAATGCGCTTGTTGATTTCGCCGCGAAGCTCCGCGTACTCGCTTCTGGCGCACGCCATCAGTTCTTTCTGGCTGTCCGTGAGATTGCAGGGCTCGGGTTCGACTTCTTGCCCGGAAGCGCGAAATCGCAGCAGAAACCTAAATGCTTCCTCTCGCAATTCCGCGGGCACTGATTGGACGGCCTTCACCGCATGCTCGACTGCCTGCATCGGGTTGTTCATTACGATCCTCCGAAGATCCCCGTCGAGCCACTTGGGGTTCACTTGGCGGTGTATTGTCCTCGCTCGATCTTTTCGAACAGATCCTTGCGCTTGAGCAGCGTCAGGTTGACCATTGTGTTCAGATTGGCAGCTCCGGAACGGTACCCGGCCTTCCGAGAGTCACTTTGTTCGCAGCTCGAGTGCGAGCCGCCATGGTCTTGCCGAATGAGCGACCGTTCGACTCCAGCGCACGCGCGAGATCGGTTAGCGGCGGTGTATCGCCCAGCACTTCCATCTCCGCTTTGACGTCCTTCAGTTTGCCAACTAGCCGAATCCACTCGGCATGGAGCGCAGCAGCCTTGGCAGTACGCCGTTCCAATTCCTGCTGCAGGCCAGCGGTTGGGATGCGAGCGAGACCAGATGCGGTCATTTCCAAGCCCTCGCCGTTGCGGTTCCGATTGCTCGTTTCCTTCACTTCGCGTAGTTCGGCCCCATTCGTCTATGAGCGGAGATCGCAGACTGCGGATCGGGAGAAGAGTTCACCTCCACTCTCCCGATCGTCAATCAGTGGGGCCAGCTTTGTGGTAGCGGTGCCGATCACGGTGCTTGTGCGGGCTCGATTGTAGAAGTCGCGAAGGATTCGAAGCACCAGCCGGTCAAACACATCAGCATTGTCGAGGAATAGCGACCCGCGCGATGTCGCCAGCGCATCAGAGATCGCGCGATAGCGCT
This sequence comes from Phycisphaerales bacterium, assembly GCA_020852515.1. Classification (NCBI taxonomy): domain Bacteria; kingdom Pseudomonadati; phylum Planctomycetota; class Phycisphaerae; order Phycisphaerales; species Phycisphaerales bacterium. The sequence goes on along the minus strand of JADZAS010000039.1, from coordinate 33,544 downwards.
CGAACGACGAGAGGCGCGATGGAATCTTCATCTGCTCCTCGAGAGCCCTGAGCAAACGGCGCGAGCGCATCCCCTTGCTATCGATGAGCAATCCACCAGCATCCTCTGCCGCTTCGCGCATGGCCGCGTTCCGCGCGACGTGGTCCGGCCAGATGACGATCAGGATGGTCGGATACCCGAGCGCCAACTGCACGCGCTCGTCAAACTGAGCACGCGCGGTCGGGAATCTCATGGGATTGAGCAGCAGCGGGCTCGCCGGCTCCGACCGACTTGCCATCTTCAATTGCCCGTGGAATCGCACCCGTGGCTCCCGCTGCTTCGGGTCCTACTGCCCCGCCCATGAATGTTCCCATGCGGTCTGAATCCCTGGCAGCTTTGAAGAGAGATTCGTTGTCGCCAACGTGTACCCCATGTCGCTACGCACGTTGGCGAGAGTGGTCTGATCCTCTGGCGGAGCGCTTTCCCCACAGCGCAGGGCATTCTTGAGCGACAGCCAGGATTCTTCGCCGAGATCCACGGCCAGATAGGGCGTGTAAAGGTGCCAGCCACGATTCGCATTGAGGCGATTGATGACGACAAGCGCCTCGGGTTCGATTTCAGAGCCGACTGATTGGAGGAAGGATGAAACCCGCTGGCTCGCCGCCGCATTGGCTTGGTCAAGCGCACCTCTCGCGTTCGCAAGATCCTGCTGCGTGTATGAATCCTCCCCGCGACGCAATGAGCGCGTGACGATCACCAGGGTGCGGCTCGCTTCGGCCACCCGCTGGTCTTCCACGGAGAGTTCCTCCGCGTATTCCGAGCACCACTGGGAGGCGACCGTGACGAGTGCCGAGACACTCTGTTCGGCGACGCCCGCGGCCGCCAAGGTGGCCGGTTCAATCCCAACGCGAGCGAGCAGGGATTCGACCTCGGCGCTGTCGATCTCGGCGTGAGCCGCGATGGAACTCATCGAAGCCGCAGAGCTACCGCGACGGACAACCACCACCAGGCTGATCGCAGAAACGCAGAGAATGGCCAGCAGCAGGCGAGTATGTCGGGTGATGAAGGCGTAGGTGACTCGAGCCATCGGACGCTCCTTGATTGGGGTGTCGGACGTGAGCGTGGCTAGGCTACTATGGGAAGCCCAGGGCGGCTTGTCAAGAGTGTACCCGATTTTGCCTGAGGGTCTCGCTTGACTTGGCCGCGGGAGCGGGGCTACAAGAATGCTGCAACCTCTCGGTTCGCCTGAGTCCCGCAGTGCAGCGCGCACGAAGATGCGGCCCCGGGGAGGACCGATGAACAGTTCGGACAGCCTCCGTCGAAGGGTGATCGTGCCGGTGAGAACCGCCAGCCCTCAGTTCCGACGCCGTGCCTTCTCGCTGGTCGCTATGGGCGCGATGATGATCGCGCCAGAGTTCCTTTCTCAGGCACGCTGCCAGAACCTGATAGCGGAACCGGCTCGCCTCGACTTGGGAGCGGGACACGTGAGCGAGACGCTGGTTGGTGAGATCCGTCTGCGGAACGTGTCGTCCGAACGAATCAGATTGTACTCCGTTGAGCCGAGTTGCGATTCATGCACCGCAGTCACCTTCACCAACGGTTGGATTGAGGCAGGCGATGCGACCGAGTTGCAAGTTTCACTGCGATGTTCAGCGGACGAGGAAACGACGCTTCTCCAATCGGTGACGGTGAATTGCTCCGACCGCGAGCGCCCGAAATTCAAGGTTGTGCTCGAGGGCCGATTCCACCCTGCGATCGTTGTTCCCACCGACCGCATCGATGTCGGTGTTGTGCCGGCGGACGAGATCGTCTGCGTAGACGCGCCAGTGTACAACTGGCTCCCACGTTCGATCGAAATCGTGAGCATTGGCCGATCCGGCCCGGTCCGTGACGACAGCCTCACAATCCCGGCACACTCAGGCGCCGGACCCGGCCGCGCGATCATCCACGTGGAATTGGAGGCCCAAGCCTCTCCTGGGCCGCGTTCCTGGGAACTTCAGTGGTCCACCGGCCTTACTGCGCAACCGAGAGTCGGCATAGGCATCTCGGCGTATCTGTCACCGAAGAGCCCACTTCGAAGCACGGAATGGCTACCCATTCCCGGCGGAATCGTCGTGCCCCTTCGCTACGACCGAATCGCCGGTCCATCGAGGAGCCCGGCCCCGCTGCCGGCAGCGTCCGACGAGTGCGATACCCCGAATCAAGCGACGCATCCGGCGGCTAGAAGCCGCGATTCCGATCACGTGATCCCAGCCAGTGATTCCAGTCGAGGTGGATGATGAACCAGTTCAATCTTGGATCGTTTCTAGTCGCGCTGACGTGCCTTTTCAGTGCGGACGCGGCTCTGGCTTCTGGGGGCGAGGGTTCGATCCGTGAAACGGTGACCAACACCGCCGCGTCCGCGCGGGCGCTGAGCAGCACGCGCGGCTCGGGGTACGCCCTTTGTGGCACGCCGGCGCCGATGCACCTTGATGAGAGCGCGGACGGGTGCAGCATCAGTCCCACGTACTACGTCGGTTTGCAGTCCTTCGTTCCCGGTGGCCCATGCGGTGAAATTTCCGTAACAGCCGCTCCGATCGATCTCCTCTGGGGTCGCGTCCACGAGAATGTCACGGATCTCCACTTGCCTTCCGCCGGAGCGGACGTCCTAATCCGGCGCCGGTACGCCCCGGACAAGATCACCACGTCTCTGTTCCCGGACACCTCGTTCAACTGGTCGTGGCGAGCTCACCTGGTGTACAGCGGCACGAATCAGACGAACGGCCTCCCCGAGGATATTGACTTTCACCGAACGCCTGACCGAGTGTTCCCTTATAAGAACAATGACCAACAGGCGAACATTGAATGGTATCCTTGGAAGGACACGAGCCGGGACTACCTGAACCACACAACGATCGAATACGATTCTGGCAACGACGAGTACGTCATTACCTGGGAACCCCAGTTGCCTTGGAAGGCTGCGTTTTGGGACCACGACACGACAACGGAGCTTAGGGGATACCTCAAGTGGTACTACGGTCCTGAAGGGCTCGTGACCGTCAACTACGATGGAAGCTACCGTCCGTCGTCAATCACGATCAAGGATCAGGGTGCCACAGAGCAGTACCGGCAGCTCGACCTGAGCTACGTCACGATCTCCAGTACCGATCTTCTCTCACGGGTTGTGGTCCGCGAGGGGAATGGAACTGGCAACATTATCGCGATTGTGGACTACACCTATTTTGATTCCACCTCGCAGAATCCTGACTTTCACGATGACTACGGTACAAATGGCGACCTTGTGCAGGTGAAGGTTCGGAGGCGCGCGACAGGCGATGCCGCCGATGATGATCCAGGCACGGTGACACTCTCGGACGAAGCGATCACGCAGTACCGCTACTACGCCAACACTACCGAGCCAGGAGGTGGCGCCCATACGCTCAAGAGCATCTTCCGACCCGATGCATATGCCAGGCTGAAGGATTGGGCGGATGACAACTCGGTGACGGACATCTTCACGATCGCGGACACCAACGCTGCGCAGTTTGCCTCGTATGAGTTCGAATATGGCGATCCGGATGGAACTGACTTCGGCAACGTGACTGGTGGAGCGATGTTCGTCGTCCAGGAGACCGTGCGCGCCGGCTGTGGCGGCTGCGGGAGCGGCGGTGGCTCACACGACGGCGCCGTCTTCACCTTCGAGTACTACGACCCTGATCACAGCACCAACCCAAATCGGAATTGGCCAAGTGACACTGTTTGGGAGGCGGTGATGACCCGCCCCGACGGCGCCGCCGAAACCTATTACGTTCGCAGTGATGGGCTGACTCGCGAGCACAAGGTTGTCAAGAGCAGCACGACGTTCACAGATCGATCTTTCACGATTGACTCCGAGGGCCGACCGACCGCAATTGCCACTGAGGCAGGCGTCGAATGGCGATACACGTATGACAACACAGCGAATACGAAGAAGTTCTCCCCGACCAAGTACGAGATCAAGGACTTGGCCACCTCCACGACCTACGAGCTCGCCGAAATCACCTATGGCGAATCGGACCGCGAGGACTTGCCGACTGCCGTCGAGTACATCATGGAGGAGGGAACGACGTCGGGTCCGACGATTAACCTCTCCTACACCTTCCACGGCAGCGACAAGACTCGCGTCAAGCAGGTCACTGTCCAGTACCCCGGGGTTGCGGAGAGTCAGAATGGCGAGGGTACGACAGCCAATGATCGCGCCACAACGTACCAGACATACGATGAAAAAGGGCGCCTTGTCTGGAGCAGGGACGCCGAGGGGCGCGTAGACTACTACGTCTACGACGATTCCGATTCCAACGTCCCAGCGAGCCGGCGGACGGGCCTGCTCTGGCAGCATGTCGTGGACATCAATACGAATAGTCCGCCCAGCGGGGTGAGTCTCTCGGGCATCACGATCCCGTATGCCACGACCAGCGGCGCCAATCTGCTCACGACGACGACCCGCGACAGTCAAGGTCGACCGACCAAAGTGGTCGAACCGACGGGACGGATCACACAGTATGTCTACCTCGATGACGAGGTGCGTACGCATGTGCAACTGAACACCAGTACCGGCAAGACGCTTGTGCCGACGCGCGTGGTGGTCAAGAATGATGCCGAGGGCACGACAGAGATCTTCGAGGTTGATGCGGATTACGCCTTCGACCTTGACGTAAATGATCTCCCCACGGGAAACGACACGTTCATCGAAGGCGACAAGGTCTCCAAAGTTGTCAATTACTACAACGATGGCGGAGGCCTGATTAAGCGCCGCATCTACCACGCGATAACTACGACGGGATATGATGAAACGCTCTACGGCTACAACAGTATGGGACTGCTAGCCCGAGTCGTCGATGGCGAACTCACGATCACACGCTATGACCGCGACCCGGCCGGACGGGTGACCCGCCTTTGGGTCGGCACGGACGACTCTCCGACTTCCGGGGAATGGGGCGACGGGCAGACAACCGCCCCTGGCGGCACCGATATGGAGGTGGCACGCCAGAACACGTATGACACGGAAGGCAATCTGACGACCGAGACTTCGTACGCCGATGCCTCGAATACGCGAGTGATCAATCACCTCTACGATTGGAAGGGGCGGCGTACGGCCTCCTATGGCGAGAGTTCTTCAGGTGAGAAGGACTATTACGAAGCCTGGGAATTCAATAATCTGAACCAAGTTACGATGAGGTCCCGTCATAACGGCTATACGGGCACTGGCACTCCGACGCCAGGATCAAACTCCCTTGAGCGGCAGATCGATTATGACGACCTTGGCCGCACCTGGCGCGAGATCACGTACCAGTCCGGATTCTATGACTATTCAATTGATCCCAGCCTCAGCACGCCATCGGCGGATCACATCTACACCTACACCTGGTACGATCGCAACAACCGCCCCATCAAGGTGCAGACCAAAGGCGGGCCCGCGACGAAGTACGCTTACGATTCGACCGGTCGAGCGGTCACGGTCTACACGACGGATGCAGGTGGAGACGCCGCGCCTGGCGCGACCGGTACGCACGGTGACGCGGATGACGTCACCGGGGACATCGTACTCGAGCAGATCGAGTACGTCTACGACGATGGCGACGGCGGGTTGCTCGAAGAAGTTCATTCATGGCAACGGGATCATGATGCCGCGGGAACCGGCGCGCTGGGAACCTCGGTGGCGCGCCCGATGTTCACCCATTACGTCTACGACACGATCGGCCGTCGTACCGCGACCGTCCAGTACGGCGCCGCAGGTTCCGGCGAGACGAACCCGACCTACACGACGAGCCCGACACGCAGTGACACCGTCCTCGTTTCAGAAACCGTCTACGACGGCAGCACCGGCCGGGCGTTCAGACACATCGATCCCGCGTCCATCGAAACCCGCTACTTCTTTGATGACGCGGGCCGCGTGATCTGGGTCGCTGAGAATTACACGAACTTCGATCCAGGCACGCTGACGACCATTGGCGGCGGCACGAACAACGATGAGGATCGAGCCACCAAGTACGCCTACAACGCCAACGGCGACATCGGCGCGTTGACCGCCTACCAGTCGAGTTCCGTGAGCGAAGTCACGACCTACGTGTACGGCGTCACGACGTCCGGCACCGGGCCCTCGAACCTCGTCTCCAATTCGATGCTCCACGCCGTGATCTACCCGGATTCGGACGATGTGGCCGAGCCACTTGGTAACGGTACGGATACGACTTATGACCGTGTGGAGCTGGCCTACAACCGTCAAAATCAACCCATCTGGATCAAGGACCAGCGCGGCGTGATCCGCGAGTTCGAGTACGACGGCCTCGGTCGATTCCTCGCCGACAAGGCGACGACGATTCCCTCGGGGGTCGACGATGCCATCCAGCGGATCGAGCGATCGTATGGTAAGATGGGCTGGACGCACAACATCACGTCCAGAGTAGGCACCGGCGGGGCCGCGACGATCGCGAATCAGGTCAATCTCGCCTACAACGGATTCGGTCAGGTCATCAAGAGTCGCCAGGATCATGCGGCGGCTGCCGACACGGACACGATCGGCGTCGGGTATGCGTATGCCGATGGCGATCTCATGGCGAGGCTCACAACGCTCACCTATCCGCAGACCTCCACGGTCAACTACACGTACGACACCGGCCTGGACAGCAACGTATCGCGCGTGTCGGCCCTCACGGTGAGCAGCGCGGACATCGTCGAATACTCCTACATGGGCTACAACACGCCCGTCATCGTCGATTACTCCGCCGATCCGGCGATCCGATTGGATTACACGCTTGGCAGCGGCTCTGAATCCGAGACGTACAAGTCATGGGACCGCTTCGGGCGTGTCACGCTCCACAACTGGGTCCACACGGTCAGTTCGACGGACCATGACGTCATCAAGATCGCCCACACGTACGATCGCGCCAGCAATCGCACCAGCCGGGACGATCAAATCGCTCTGCCGACGGCGCTGACGCGCGACGAGGTCTATTCGTACGACGATCTTAACCGCGTTCTTCAGAATCTGCGCGGCACGATCTCCGGTGGCAGCATCAGCGACGCCGACGAGACTGAGCAGTGGACGCTCGATCCGCTGGGCAACTGGACGACGTACAAGTTCGACGGCAACGGCGATGAAGACTTCGTTGACGCCGAGGACTTCAACGACTCCCGCAGTTATGCCTCACCGGGCGGTCTCGCCAACGAGATCACCGAGTGGGATCCGTACGCGGCGAACTCCGGCAGCGGGCCGGCAGAGCCCACGTACGACCTGGCCGGCAACATGACCGATGACGATTACCTGCGTGTCTACACCTACGACGCCTGGAACCGCCTCGTCAAGGTCCAGAACCACGATGTCACGCCCGTGACCGTCGGCGAATACGGCTACGACGGCCTCAATCGCCGCATCACACGCACCATCGGCAGCGACGACGCCGTCCACGAGTACTACACCGAGTCCTGGCAGCGCATCGAGTCCCGCCCCGGCGGCGAATCATCGACTCAGGGCGTGAGCCTCTTCGTCTTCGGCATCCGCTACATCGATGACATCGTCATGCGGCAGCGCGACGCCAACGTCTCCGGGCCGCCGGAGGAACGCCGGTACTACCTCACTGACGCGAACTACAACGTCGTGATGCTGGTGAACGAGAGCGGCTACGGCGTCGAAAGAGTCTTCTACACCGCCTATGGCGAACCCGAGTGCTTCCCCTTCGGCGACGCAGACGGTGATTACGACGTCGACACGGCCGACCAGACGCTCATCACGTCGATCAAGAACGGTGGCGCTTCGTACAATATTCTCGCCGATTTGAATCTCGATGGCGCGGTGACGCAGGCGGACCTGAACGCCTTCAGCGCCTACTCGAATGCTGTGGGTGGCCGGGGAGTTTTGACCGCGAGCAACGGCTCCGCGACGACAGCCAATGACGTCGGGTACGCGGGCTATCTTTGGAACGACGAGCGAGTTCAGTGGCATGTGCGCAACCGAGAGTATGATCCGATTCTAGGTAGATGGCTGCAGCGTGAGCCACTGGGGTATGTCGATACGATGAATCTCTACGAATACGTGGGATCATCCTCCATCGCAGAGACTGATCCAGCTGGACTGTCCAAAGGTGGGAGTCGAAACATTTGGCCTTCCAAGCTGCCGACGTTTCTGAAGCAAGGTACCTTTGATGAAGCCATTCGATGGGCGCGGGAACATGGTGTAGAACTAACGTATGATGAGATGAACAAGCTCAAGAAGTTCTTTAGATACCGACCGCGACCGGGGTTCATTTCGCCGGAGGGATTGGTGGCGCCTGCAACCATTGCCCTTGGCGTATTGATTGATCGACTCATTGACTCTTTGGGAGAGTTTCCGCAAGACGACAAGTGTCGAAACGTCGTGAAGGGGGTAGCGGTTGGCAATTGCGACATGATAAAGCGTTTTGGTGCAGATTGTTGCACGAATGTCGCGAAGCAATGGGCACTAATGATGAACTGCGAGACCTTTATGGAGGATCTCTGGCGCCGCTGCAAGAAGGCCGTGGAAGAGTGCCCGCCCCCTGTGGAGGAGCCTCAACCTGCGGAAAACGATCCAGCTCCGCCACCAGTGGGGCCGCAGGACGACCCCGACCTATACTGGTGGGACTATTGGGGAGGTATGCAAATGCCGCCGGAAGGCTGGTCGCCCGGAAACCCGCTACGATCCCCCAGTAAACCGCTGATTCCCGGAGTGGTGCCAAGTAAGTGGTTCCCGTCGCCCCCCGGCCTCGCCCCAGAAGATCCGCGTCTGTGAGGGACAAGGCGATTGAGGACTACAAGTGATCCACGAGACACTATCAAACGAGGAACGAGAGGCCTTTGCCAGGATGCAGCGAGGCATTCTTGCGCTTGAACTCAGAGGACGGAAGCGCGAAGCAGATAGAATTCGAAGAAACCTCATCGCTCGCGCAAAGCGCCGACTCGTTACCGGACAGAGTGCGTGGCTCTGGATGTGCCTAGGGGACGCCTATGTTCAAGCATCTGCCGCTAGAAGCGCGTACTTAAGGGCCTTGTCGATTGATTCGAATCATGCTGAGAGTGTGTATGCACTCGGCGACTTGGAGTGGCGAAGTGGCAACTATGCGAGAGCGGAGGAATTGGTTGATCGATTGATGAAACTCAAAATCGATCCTGAATTGCAGTCACTGGCATTCGAATTGGCGCGATCGGTTTACAAGAGGCAGGGAAGAAAGGATTCATATCGCAGGGCGACTTCCAAGTATGTCGCCGCCGCCAGGCGATGCCGAAAGGCCGGTCCGAAACTTGGTGAGAGCATGCCTGAGCTGTTTGAATCGGATGCTCGGATCATTTGCGAGTGCAAGATTGCGACAAACCGGTCGCCTTAAATTTCCGATGAGAGATCTCGCGACTTGAAGTGAAGGGCCGACACCGAAGCCCGCAAAGTAGTTATCAATGTGCGTGCGTTGGGAAAGAGGCCTTGGTAAGAAGATGTTCTCTCACGGCATCTGGCACGCCTGCCCAGGCCTAGCAGGCCGCTAAGAAACTCGAAGATGGGACTTTGCTGCGGGATCGAAACGCGTTTTGTACTTGCGAACAGGGATGACTTTGAGGCATAAGGAGACTTCCTTAGCGGCCAGCTAATTTAGGCGCTCCAGCAGAGCGGTCGTTTGGGCCGGACCGAACTGAATGGCATACCACGGGAACCGCGCACAGAGAACGAATCGAACGTAGCCTTGGTCAACGCTCGTGGGGGCATGTTGCTCGCACATTATGGGGATCTTGCCCGGCGGCCTGAAATGGGGAGGGGAACTGTGGGTGGATGCCATCTCCGACGAGTCACATACATCGAAACCCGCCGGACGCTTCGGGAACCTGTAATCGGCGTGCGAGGACGCCTGCCGAGAGTCTTCTGGCCATTCACTCCCCGTGCCGCAGTTGCGATGATGGCGTTAGTCGCACTGACCTCCCTCAATTTGGCGCGCGGACAATCGGTCGATTCGCCTCGCCTGCAACTTCAGGGCGACGTCGATCTCGCGCGGCTCGTTGATCTCTGTGCCCAGCGCCTCGATCTGACGGTTGAATACGACGCCTCCGTGCTCAAGGGCAAGGTGACGCTCCGGCTCACCGAATCGCTCACGGACACCGAACTCTGGGATCTCACCAATCGGGTGCTGGGCCTGCGCGGCTTTACGACGGTGTGCCTGCGCGGCGCCGATGGCCGGGAGATGCTCAGCGTCGTGCGCCTCGCCGATGCGGCCGGGCTGGCGGAAGTCGCAGAAGACGGTGGTGGCACCAGCGCGCCGTCCGGTTTCACAGCTGTTGTCGTTCCAGTCGAACATCAGCCGGTCAAGGAAGTCGGCGAGACAATCAAGGCCGTTCTGTCGCGGACCGGAAGCACGGTCGCGCCGCTGGGCAACAGCAATCTGCTGCTCATCGCTGACCTGCGGCCGCGCGTCGAGCAGGCGCTGGAGCTGCTCAAGTCCATAGATGTACCGGGCGCTGCATCTATTGTGGAGCGTATCGAACTCGCTCACCTGCCTGCGACGAGGCTGGCCGCGATGCTCACGTCAATCACCGCCGCGCGTGACCTCGTGGAGGGTCGCACGACCCAGGGACGCGTGCTCGCCGAACCGGGCGATCGCGCCGTGGTGCTCATCGCGCCGCCGGTCGAGGCGGATCAGTGGCGCTCGCTCATCGAGCGGTTCGATCAAGTGCCGCCTGTCGAGACGCGGACCTACAGCCCCCGATATTTTGGGCTGGATGAAGTGGCGACGCTTGTGGAGCAGGTTGTGCGTCCGACTAGCGCGCCCGGCGACCAGTGGCGCCTTGTGCGCGATGAGTTGACGGGCTCAATCATTCTAACTGCGACGCCGCTTCAACATGAAGAGGCGCAATCCCTGATCGATCGGCTTAACGCGCTGCCTGCCGAATCCCGACGTCCGCTACGGACTTTCCAGGTGCGCAACCGGCCCGTCGGCGAGGTAATCGATGTCCTGGAACGCCTGCTCGCAAGCGGTGTGCTCGCCGAAGCCGCTGACGCCACATTAGTGCCCGCGGTTCCGTCAAGGGAGCCTTCATCATCCGATCAAGCACCTCCAGCGCGCCTCGTCCCTGGTTCGCCACAGGGAGAGTCCGCATCGCCTCCGTCTCGTGGAGACGCGCCGCCGACACAGCCAAGCCGCCTGGCAGGCCGAATCTCGTCCGGCGAGGATCGCCCCGCCCTGACGCTCACCGCCGACGAGACGACCAGCACCATCATCGCCATGGGCGAGCCGCGCCTGCTCGACCAAGTGCGTCGGCTCATTGATGAACTGGATGTGCGGCAGCCTCAGGTCATGGTCGAGATCCTCATTGTGAATCTCACGGAGAGTCAAACGCTCGACCTGGGCCTGGAACTCGAAAAGATCGAGGTGAGCGGAGATGTGCGCATTTCGCTGTCATCGCTCTTCGGACTCAGCACGGTCACTGATGGGGTGCGGAGTGTGGGCAATGCGCGGGGCGGCAGCGCCTTGGTGCTCAGTCCGGGGGATTTCAGCGTGGTGGTGCGGGCTCTTGAGACCATCAACGACGGGCGATCCCTCAATGTGCCGCGCGTGCTGGTGAACAACAACCAGGAGGCATCGCTCAATTCCGTCCTCCAGCAGCCGTTCGTGAGCATCAATGCCTTTGACACGATCGCGACGACGTCGTTCGGAGGGACCCAAGATGCGGGCACGGTCGTTACCGTCAAGCCCCAGATCGCCGAGGGCGATCACATGATTATGGAGTATTCGGTGACGCTGAGTTCCTTCGTGGGCGAGTCGGCGGACCCCTCTTTGCCTCCGCCGCGACAGGAGAATCGGCTCCAGAGTGTGGCAACGATTCCGGACGGCTACGTGGTAGCCTTGGGCGGCATCGAGGTGACGAATCAATCAAAGGGCGTCTCGCAGGTGCCCGGGTTGGGGAGCATTCCCATCGTCGGCGAACTCTTCAAGAACCGCTCGCGCACCGAGCACCGCTCGCGTTTCTACATCTTCATCCGGCCCTCGGTGCTTCGCCGCCTGGACTTTGAAGATCTGCGCTACCTGAGCGAAGCTTCGATGGAATCCGGCGGCATCGACGATGGCTGGCCAGTAGTGGAGCCGCGTGTGATTCGTTGAGGGTGGAGGAAGCATGCTGGTCGCTCCCACTGTGGATGCCGAGTTCGTCGAGCGCATCGAGCGCGACTTCGCGCGGCGGCACCTCATCCTGGGGACTGGGCGCCAGGATGATGAACTCGAACTCCTCGTGAGTCAATCGACGAGTCGATTCGCAATCCACAACGTCGGGACGTTCCTCCAAGTACGAGTCCGATCCACGATCGGCGATGCCGAGCAGATCGCACGCCTGATCGATGAGGCGTATTCCCAGCACCGCAAGGCGAGCGGCTGGAGCGGCTCTGCTGCCGGCGTCGATCGAAATGCCCAATCTGACGAGAGTTCAACGGCGGTCGCCCGCTGGCTTGAGCAGGCAGATCGCGACCTGCTCAGCACGCAGGGCAAAGGTCCGGTGATCCAGTTGGTCGATGCGCTGCTTTTCGAGGCACTGGGCAAGGGCGCCAGCGATGTCCACATCCAGCCGCTCTCGGACCGGACCGTGGTGCGCTACCGTGTGGACGGCGTCCTCCATGACGTCCATCAGCTGACTTCCGAAATGACCTCCGGCGTGGTCAGCCGCATCAAGGTGATGGGCCGGATGGATATCGCCCAGAATCGAATTCCCCAGGACGGGCGGGCCACTGTGACCATAGGCGGCAGGCCGGTTGATCTGCGCCTGAGCACCGTTCCCACGAGTTACGGTGAGCGGGCCGTGATGCGACTGCTGGACAGCGCGCAGCAAATGTGTGATTTTGAGTGGCTCGGAATGCGCGATGATGTCGCGCAGGCGTTCCTGGAACGCGCCACACAGAGCAACGGCATCATCCTCGTCACCGGGCCGACGGGCAGCGGCAAGACCACGACGCTCTATTCGACGTTGCGCCGCACTGCTTCTCCTCAGCTGAACATCATGACCATCGAAGACCCAATCGAGTACGAACTCTCAACGGTTGGGCTGGCGGTGAGCCAGATGCAGGTCAACAGCAAGAAGGGCATCACCTTCCCGACGGGCTTGCGGCACATTCTCCGCCAGGACCCCGATGTCATCATGGTCGGAGAGATCCGCGATGCCGAGACGGCGCGGGTGGCGATCCAGTCGAGCCTCACCGGGCATCTCGTGTTCTCGACGCTGCACACCAATGACGCGCCGAGCGCCGTCACGCGGCTGGTGGATCTGGGAGTGGAGCCGTACCTGGTGAGTGCTTCACTCTCGGCCGTGCTCGCCCAGCGCCTGGTTCGCACGACGCATCAGCCATGCCAGGGGGCCGGCTGTGATGAGTGCTTCGGCACGGGACTGAAGGGCCGCACGGGGTTGTTCGAGCTCATGCCCGTCGATGAGCGATTGCGGCAACTGATCTCCGAAGGCGCGGCCCTGGCATCAATCAGAGCCGCTGCACGGGAAGCGGGAATGCGAACACTGGGTGAAGAAGGACAGCGGCTTGTGGATGAAGGCAAAACAGTGCCACTCGAAGTGCACCGCGTGGTGCAGATGTTCTAAAGGCGATGGAACTTTGGCGTTACACGGCGGTGCGAACTGAGGCGGGAGAGGCGCTGGCGCCGCGCCGCGGTGAACTCATGGCCGAGTCGGCTGTGGAAGTCCGGGCCTCGCTGCGCCGAATCGGCTGGCAGGTCGTCGAGTTGCGCCGGGCGCGCAAGCCCATCACGTTGCCGATTCATCTGCGCCAAGCGTTCAACCGGCATCTCAGAAGGCGCCGCCGAGATCAGCGAGCGGAAATCTTCGAGGGCCTGTGCTCATTGCTGGAATCGGGACTTCCGCTCGTCGAATGCCTTGAGGTGATGGGTGAGGAACCGGCGCGGTGGGCGGGGCGCGCCCGGCGAATGATGCTCATCGAGTGGCGCGAAGCGATGCGCAGCGGCGCCAGCCCGGCCCAGGCGATGGGGAATCACCCTTCGTGGTTCGACGGCATCGACTGCGCCATGGTGGAGTCGGGCCAGCATGGCGGAATGCTGCCGAGCGTACTCAAGCACATGGCCGAGCGCGAAGCGCGAGTCGGCCAACTGGGCCACCAGCTCGTTGCCGCACTCACCTATCCGGCCATCATCACCGTGGCCGCCATCGGCGTCGCGGTGTTCTTGAGTATCAAGACACTGCCCGATCTCGCGAACCTGCTCTCGACCGCCAAGATTGAAGTGCCCGCACTCACGCGATGGGTCATGGCCGGCGGCCAGCTGGCCGCCCATTGGGGCGCGGTGCTGCTCCTGGCGATTGTGGTGCTCGCGGCCGGTGGGGTCGTCGCTCTCCGCGCCGCGGTTCAGCGTTCACCTCGGGCGGCCCGATTCGCCGCCGCCTGTACACCGCGCGTCCTTCGCACCTGGTCCGTGGCGCTCTTCGCCCGCAACCTCGCGGATTTGCTCCGCGCAGGCGTGCCAGCCGTTGAGGCGCTGCGCGTTTTGTCGACTACGCTTCCGGTCGCACTCAATCGTGTCATAACGAACGCTGCTGCGGAGATCGAAGCGGGCGGCGATCTCGCTCAAGTCCTCAATGAGCCGCTCTGGTTCTCAGCCCAGTTCAGGCGACTGCTCCACAGCGGCCAGGCGGCGGGTGAACTGGAGGCGACGCTTGAGCGGATGGCGCAGCGTGAGGAGCGCCGCACGGAGCGGCAGATCAACCGGCTAGCGACCCTGCTCGAACCGGCGGCGATTCTGGCGCTGGCCACTCTGGTTGGGGCTGTGGTGCTTGCCGGCGTGCTGCCTCTCACGCGGCTTCAGGAGATGATACGGTGAACAAACACTCGAATCGGTCGAGCCGCGGCATGACACTCGTGGAGATCCTCGCTGTAGTGGTCATCCTCGGACTGATCGCGACGACACTACTGGTCGGCTTCTCTGGCACCTTCGGCAAGGCCAAGCACGAACTGGCCAAGAGTGGTATCGGGTTGCTCGTGGGCAAGGTGGAGACGTATCGAATTGAGAAGAGCGACTGGCCGAGCAACGAACTGGGCCTGGCAGTGCTCAGCGCCCCGCACGCGACCCCGACCGCCTCGTACTACGTGAATGCCGATCAGCTGACCGACCCTTGGGGCCGCCAGTACCTCTACGTGATGCCCGGGCCCGATGGAAATCCCTTTGAGATTCTCTCGTACGGAGCCGATGGGCAGCCGGGCGGTGAGGGCGAGAACGCGGATCTGTCATCCGCGAATCTTCGAGGGAAGGCGGACCAATGAGCGCCGCAGTCGCCAACTCACGATCCCACGGCGGCTTCACGCTCGTCGAAATGCTCGCCGTGGTGATGTTGCTCGGGCTGGTTTCGTCAGTTGCGGTGGTCTCGCTCGCCGGAGCGGACGAGACAGGAGCTTTGCAGTCGGCACGGTGGGGATTTGTGAATCTCGACGCGCAGGCTCGGCTGGCCGCGCGAACCGATGGCGCTGCGGTCGTGATTCGCCTTCTGGATGGCGGTGCGCGTGCAGTTGCCAGCGTGACGCCCGCCTCCGAAGGAGCGTGGTCGGCTTCGTTCGATTGCCCTCGTTCCACGCTCGCTCGATTCTTCGAGAGAGACGGCGGACAGGAACTCGATGGCATCATCATCGACCGTACCGGCCGCAGCGCGGACGTGTCAGTGCAGGTCTTCAGCGCATCAGGTCGCTCGGAGCGGTGGTTCATCCACGGCCTTACGGGCGAAATCAGCAGGGACGGGTTGAACGGAACAGAACCATGAACCGTTTATCCCATCGCGCCATGACATTGATCGAAATCCTCGCCGCAACAGTGCTGCTCGCGATCCTCGGAAGTATGTGCGCTTCGGTGCTGCGCAGTGTGCCGGTGATCCCCACGAAGTCCGCGGCCGGCGCGACACCCATCGACATGCTGGCGCTCGAAGGCGCGGCTGATGAACTTCTTGCCGATCCGAGCCTGGGCGAGCGACTCGTCGCCGATGCAAGTGCTGAACTGCTAACGCCTTGGCCCGATGATCCGGCGCGCCCGTCGATCCAAGTCCGTCGTGTCGTGCATGAATCCGCCGCCGAAAAGCCCGAGCACGCGTGGGTCGCATTCTCGTGCGAAGAGTTCCTCGTCTGGCGCTGCATCGATTTGCCAGAGGAGAACCCGGATCCGTGAAGCGCCGCGGCATGACCATCCTGGAACAGCTCCTCGCCTTGGCGCTGCTCGGCGTTCTGTGTTCACTGCTCACTTCCTGGCTTGTGACAGTGTCGCTGCTGTCGGCGGAGCGCGGGCCGCGGATGCAATGGCGCTCGGCGGCGATGCGCGTTCTCGACGGGATCGGAGAGGAACTGGTTTGCGGGGATTTCGAAGCGGCCGCTCGCAATGGCAAGCCCAAGCCGCGCGTCGAAGTCTTGGAGCCGGCGTGCCTTCGCATCCGCACTCGAAGCACATCAACACAGTTCCCAGGCAGCCCCGGTTCTGGCTTCCACGAGTACCGCTTCGACCGCACGGCTGAGACACTCACAGTCGCCATCACATCGATGGCGCAATCCACGTCACCGGTGGACCGGCAACTGCTCGGCGGCGTCAGCGCTTGGCGGGTCGAACTGGATGAAGAGCATCGGGTCCTGAGCGTGACCATCGTCTCGGGTGGTGGTGACACGTTGAGCAGGAGGTTCACATGGCCGTGATCTCCTTGACGAAGAGTCGTCCTGATCGTCGCGGCGTGGCGCTCCTGCTCGTGCTTGCGATGGTCGTCCTGATCATCCCAGTGGCGGTGGGGTTCACGCAGCGCGCTCTACTCGCCAGTGTGGAGAAGCGGGTTTCGGAGCAGGGGCAGGTTGCCGATTCGATCCGGGCTCAACTGGAGGCGGGTCCGCTTCTGAACTGGCTCTCGACGGAATCAAGCAAAGTAGTTCTCGATCTTGAAGCGACGAGCCCGCGCGTTGATGTGCTCCGTGATCGTTGGCAGTTCGACGATTCCGTTTACGAAGCGCGAGTTACTGCATGGGATCAGTGCGGCATGGCGCCGCTTGCATCGGTCAAAGACGGCTCGGCCCTGCGCACGGCGATCCCCGCCGGCATCCTCGAGCGGATCAACGCGGCCGATGCGCTTCAAGCGGAAGCGGTCGGCTTGGATCAGTTCGGTGTGGGTCCATCCGAATTGGAGCGATCTGCATTTCGAAGCGCGTTTCCGACGCCGGATGAGGATGATGTCCTTTCGGTCGGCGCGTGGATCGCAACGCACTCAGTAGGCGAGAATGGCTCGATCAATGTGAACACGGCCCCGTTGCCGCTCGTCGAGGCGGCGCTGGCGGCGGCGGGTCGAGGTGGGATCGAGATCATCGTGGCGGCTCGCAGCGAAGGGCGGCTCGCTCCACTGCCGCGAGCGCTTGACCGTGACAACTCAAGTACCTCGGTCCAAGCGCCACATCTCGTAGGCTCCAGTTCCGCCTGGGGCGTGCGGATTGACGTACGAGTCGGTTCCGTGCAGCGATCGTGGTGGGCGGTCTATCGTCAAACCTCCGGCAGATGGGAGTGCGTGCAGCGCCTTGTCATCCCCGACTGATCCAATCCGGTCCTGGCGTCGCAGACGTGCGGTGGCGGGTTCCGCCGGCGTTACGGTCGCTGTCATCGCGCTGACATGGGCGCTTGTTCCAGTCGGCACGCCGACTGCTTCGTTTCGTGACTGGACCACTTCACAGGCTGCTCCCGTCGAGACCGCTGGTAGAAACCCCGCCAGACCACCGTTCGACGCCTCCGTGTTTCAAGTTCGACTGTGGAATGCACCGGTGCAACCCGAGTCGGCAACAGCGAGCAAGGAAGAGGATCCTCCTCCTCCGCCCAACCTTGAACTGATCGCGATCATCACTGAGTCGGAGAGACTCGTCGCCGCCCTCTATGAGGTGGGCGCTGACCGACTCCACATGGTTGCGGCCGGCGATCGCGTCGGCCGCTTGGAAATCGAGAAAGTGGACCAGCGCGGTGTGGATTTGCGCGATGGTTCGCGCACCTTCCGTCTGGCACTGACGCCGCCCCCGGCCGAGTCCGGGACTCGCCTCACACTGGGGCGGCACCAGGGGACTCAGCCATGAGTACGCTCGTGAAAGCGCGAGAACACGTCGTCTGGCCGGCGCATCGCTTCTACTGGGCCGTCCTCGACGCATCGGTCGTGCCAAGACGACTCCTGCGTCGCCGGCCCAGCGACGAGGCGCTCGGGTTTCTCTTCGAGTCCGAACTGCCAGTCCCGGTAGACCGCATTCAGGCCGCGTACGTGCCGGTGAAAGGCGATCGATTCATCGCGTGCGGGGTTGAACATGCTCGGATCCTGGAGAACGCCGAACTCCACGATGCGCTGACACTCGGTCCGGAGGCCTTTCCGTCTGATCTCGGCACCGGATTCGATGCCGACGTTGGATCGATCAACTTCCTGATCGGTCGCCATGAGCCGGCGCCTGTGAAGCGGGAGCGCCGGCGGCTGCTTCTCGAATCCGCGACGGCGATCGCAATCATCACCGTCGCCGTTGCGTTCGGGGCGGAGCGCCGCATCGGCGCGTGGCATCGCGCCACCGGGGGAATGGTGTCCGCGCGTGAGTCCGCGTTCAACTATCTCTATCCGCCGCAGAGCACCGCGCCCTCAAGCCAGCCTCCCGCGTTGCGCCTCGTGGCCGAACTCCGCCAGCTCGAGCGCACCAGAGGGGGCGCCTTGCAGTCGGTCGGTTCTGACGATCCGCAGGCCGCGCAGGTGCTCGCGCGCCTGTTCGAGCGGTGGCCCTCGCAGCAGCGGATCATGACGGAGTCGCTCAGCGTGACGACCGATTCGATCACACTGGTGGGCTTGCTGCCCACGGCGCCTGCGGCGCAAGAATTCGTCTCCGCATTCGAGTTGCCGGACCAGTGGGAGGCGCGGCAGCCCCAGATCAGCGCGGTGACCAACGGTGTGCGATTGACGTGGAAATTGGTTCCACGGGCGATTCGCCGTGAAGTGGCGGACGGAGGGGGCTCATGACACGCATGCGCCCGTCCTTGATCTTGGCTCTTCTCATCGCAGCCGCTCTGTGCGTGATCGCGGTGCAACTGCATCGGGTCAAAGGGGCTCGGCTGCAGCACGAGTCGGCGGCCGGCATTCTGGATCAACTGCACCGTGACGCAGAGCGGGTTTTTGAGCTTCGGGCAAAGCGCAACCTCGTCGCCTGGCGTGAGCGACCTACGACAGACGTTTTGGCGCTGGTGAACGCGGCCCTCGTCGATGCCGGGATACCCGCCGACCGCCTCAAGGGCATTGGCGAGGGCGTGGATTCCGCGGTGACCAGCTCTCAAGGAAGCGAACCGGCGCTGAGGCGACAGTCACTGGCCATCAGCCTCGAACGACTCACGCCGGCCCAGATCGGCCAGTTCCTCGAGCGATGGGAGTCGGTGCAGGATCAGTGGTCTTCGGGCCGGCTGGAACTGACCCATCGACGCGATCAGAACGAGTCGGAGTTGTACGATCTGCGGCTCCACATCAGTGCAGTCTATCTGGCGCGGACGTAGCGGAAGTGGGAGTGAAGAGCACATGAAGCTGAAACTTCTGGTCATACTCGTTTGCGCGATGGCCGTCGCGCTCGTTTTGACATCGGCGGGATGTGCTGGCAGCCGCTCCGTCGGCCCGTACAGCCAGCCGAAGGAAGTGGCTCGCAATCCGCTTGAGGCTCAGCGGCTGACTCGACAGGCGGCGGAACTGATGGAGAGCGACCCGGCGCGCGCTGAGACGTTGCTGCGCGAAGCGCTGACGTTCGACCTCTATCACGGACCAGCCCACAACAATCTGGGAGTGCTTCATCTCAATCGCGGCGAACTCTACGAAGCGGCCAACGAGTTCGAATGGGCTCGGAAACTCATGCCTGGCCACCCCGATCCGCGGCTCAACCTGGCACTCGCACTCGAGCGGGCCGGCCGGGTGGACGAAGCGCTCGCGGCGTGCGACTCGGCGTTGCAGGTCTATCCGGGCCACATCGCGACGACCGAGGCGCTGGCGCGGCTTCAACTGCGGTATCGACACACCGATGATCGGACCCACGGACTCCTTGAAGAGATTGCCATGCGCGGTGAAACCGAGCAGTGGAGGGAGTGGGCGCGGCGCCAGTTGTCTCTGGGTGGAGAGTGAGTCCAAGCGACATGATCCGCGCCGGCGGGGGGCCGCATCCCCGAAAAGGTTGAGACTTTGAGACACCCGGTCGAGAAAGCCGACGGATCGTGCCGCAGGTCACTCCGAGGCAGTCTCATGGCTAGGAAGCGGTGAGACCGCAGACTCTCGCTCCTCGCATTGGCTGTACCCGAACGCGTTCCGTATACTGACTGACACACGGCCTTTTGATTCAACTCCCCACCGTGCAATCGAGCCGCATGGCAACCTTGAAAGTCAACGCCGACAAGCCGCACCTCTGGAAAGCCGACATCGCGGCGTCGGTGGACCAATTCAACCAGTGGTTCATGCGGTTCGCGCCTGAAGCGTTTCGCGAGACGCGCGTAGAGACGACTGAGCACGTCAAAGCGGCTCTCCTTGCCATGCGGGATCTCCGGGCGCTGGATGCCGCGACTCTCAAGGTGAATCCGAAGGCACTCCCGACGCTGCGCATGTGCACCGCTCCGCCACTGGCCGTCGATCGACTCGTCGGGCTGGCGAGCGCGAGCAAATCGCTCATCGGGAGCATGGAGGAGGGCCGGCTCGCCAAACGCATGCGGGCGGAGTTGCTCGACGAGAATCTGAATCGAGTCTGCAAGATTCTCACCAAGCTGCTTGATCGTGACGTCTTCCCATGGCTCGCCGCCGGAACAGAACCGACTGATCAGGAGCGCGAGCGCGCGTCAACGATCGTCGCCGACCGGCTGTGCAGCGCCGTGGCCAATCCAATTGTCCGCAACGCTCAGGAACAGCGGCAACTTGCCCTTATTGCCAGTTGGCTTGATGAACGTGGATACCGAAGGCAGCCGCATCCCATCGGCAAGCCGCTCGCAGAAATGGCGGCCGGGACTTACTCGTTCCGCATGAACGTGATTGTCGGGGAGTCCAAGAAGATCAACATCCCGATCGATGCGGTGGTCCAACCCACGCGGCCGCAGCCCGGCCGGCTGCCGGTTTTGATCGAAGCAAAGTCGGCGGGCGACTTTACAAATACGAACAAGCGGCGTAAAGAGGAAGCGACGAAGATCCGCCAACTCCAGGCGAGCTACGGCGGCGATGTGGTTTTTGTGCTGTTCCTGTGCGGCTACTTCGGCTCCGACTATCTCGGATACGAAGCGGCCGAAGGGATCGACTGGGTGTGGGAACATCGGATTGAAGACCTGGCAAGGTTGGGACTGTGAGACGAATGCTGGTGAATCCGAACGAATCCGCGGAGGCGAGGCGGCAGTCCATACAGGCGGAACTCGACGCCTCGAAGTCGCCGAGCGAACGGAATCGTCTGGGACAATTCGCCACGCCCAACGGGCTCGCGCTGGATATCGCGCGCTACGTCGGCACCCTTCGCGGCCTCCGCAAGGGAGGTATCCGCTTTGCGGATCCCGCGATCGGGTCAGGCAGCTTCTTCTCGGCGGCTCTTCAGGTCTACGGACCCAATCGCCTCCACAGCGCTGTGGGAATTGAGCTTGATCCCGTCTTCGCGGACGCGGCACGCAAACTGTGGTCCGGCGCGGGGTTGGAGGTGTTGAAGGGGGATTTCACTCGCCTTGTGAGCCGCCGCTCTTGTCCTCCGGCGCCCAATCTGGTTCTGGCCAATCCGCCATACGTCCGCCATCACCACATCGATCGTGATTCCAAAGAGCGTCTTCAACGTCTCGCATGCGAAATGACGGGCGTCGAGGTGAATGGCCTGGCGGGGCTGTACGTTTATTTCCTGCTCATCGCGACGGCTTGGATGGAGGATGGCGGGTACGCCGCTTGGCTGATTCCCTCCGAGTTCATGGACGTCAACTACGGCATGGCGCTCAAGCGCTACCTCACCGATCTCGTGACGCTCATCCGTGTACATCGCTTCGATCCGAACGACGTTCAATTTGGCGATGCACTCGTATCGTCGGCGGTGCTGGTCTTCCGCAAGGCTCCGCCGTCTCCGCTTCACAAGCCGGAATTCACGTTCGGTGGCACGCTTGAACATCCGCACGCGAGCGACCGACTTTCGCTCGAGCGGTTGCGGGCATCGCGCAAGTGGACGATCTACCCGCACCATGCCACGAACGACCGGCACACGATCAGCGAGCCCATGGGTCCGACGCTGGGCGACTTTTTCCGCATCCGGCGCGGCATCGCCACCGGCGACAACAAGTTCTTCATCCTCGAGCGTGCTGAAGCAAGGCGCCGCCGGCTTCCCGCCAAGTACCTGCGCCCAGTCCTGCCCAGCCCTCGCTTGCTCAAGGCGACGGTCATCGACGGCGGCAGCGATGGGTACCCGCTCATCGAGCGCCAGCTCTGCGTCCTCGATTGCGATCTTCCCGAGCATGATGTGAAGCAGCGCCATCCGGCACTGTGGGAGTACCTGCAGACGGCTGACGACCTCGGCGTCAGGGACGGGTACCTTGTTCGCAAACGCAGCCCCTGGTACAGACAGGAACAGCGCGAGCCCTGCCCGTTCCTGTGCACGTACATGGGCCGGGGCTCGGCGGAGAAGCAGCCCTTTCGATTCATCCACAACCGCTCTGCGGCGATCGGGACGAACCTTTATCTGATGCTCTATCCGATCAACTCCCTCGCGACCATGCTCCGCGAGTACCCGTCACGCGCCGTCCATGTCCACGAACTGCTTGGCCAAGTCACGGGCTACGAACTTCGGGGTGAAGGCCGCGTCTATGGCGGCGGCCTGCACAAGATCGAGCCGAGCGAGTTGGGAAGGATTTCGGCGGTGCCGTTCGTGCAGCGCTGGCCTGAGCTGGTGGTGAGGGCGCCGCTGGGTGAGACGGCGAGCCTGTTTTCGGCGCAGCGCATCGTCGGCCTCAGCCCTCGATGACGGACTACATGTAGAAGCTGTAGCGAGCCTGGATTCGGGCGTCGTGCGGGGCATATCGCAGTATGTCGCCGACCGATCGCGAAGCCGCCAGCGTGATCGGGTGAGTATTCACGAACTGAGTGCTGTTCCAGTTCATCTTCGTGAGGCCCAGAATCTCCGTGAGAAGAGTCGGAACGCCAGTGGATGTCTGATCAATCTGTACGAGCAGCGGCCTCGGGGTATAGAGCCCCGGATACGATTTGTAGAAATCCACGCTCCCAAAGGTGTAAAACAGAACGTGCCCCTCGTCGAGCCTAATCCCAGTCCCTCGTAGTGGTGGATAGCTGCCGGACTTGCGAAAAAACCGCGTCATGGTCCGCCGGAGCGACAGGAGATCAACGACTTCGATACGATGATCCGCAGCTGCGGAGTTGATGCCGCTCTGCTCCGCCGCATCAAACCACGAACTCTTGTGCAAAACGATGCGAGCGGGCATCGTCTTGTGCTCTTGGCGAAAGCGTTCGATAGCCTCCGAAAGCAAGGAAGCCGATTGTTCCTCGGACAGGTGCGGCGTGCGGTCGTCCTTCCGGATCTGAGCTGGAGCGCCTCGGATGACAACTCCTTCGCCCCGCTCGTTGAACACTTGTGCAACACTGGTCTGAACGGACTCATCTTCCCCCTCTTGACGATCGTGGTAGAAGCTGACGCCAACGTAGCAGGTAAGCAGTTCGCTCGGATCGCGGATCAACCGCCAAGGCACGCCGCCGGCCTTGTAGTACAAGGCGCAAAAGAAGTTCCATGCGCGAGTCGCCTCGTCCTGAATCAAAAGGCTGGGCGCGCCATCCAGGGTGTAGCGCTGAACATCTCCGCCGAATGTGCCCGGTCGGCTGAGCTGCACAGGTTTGGGAAGTCGAAGGCATTCCGCTTTGAAATAGTCGTGCCAGACCAGTCCATGACCATGCGCCGATCGGCTGGAGCGCGGACCGCGATGCACCGGACCACTGACATCGATACGCTTGAGCAATGGCGCGGGAAGAAGGCAGATCACGACATCCGGCTGCCCCTTCTCGATGAGACTCGCCGCCTCTCTCACGTAGCGCTCAACGGATGCCTTGGTAAACTCGGTGGCATCCGCGATCTGGCAGAGAGATTCAGTGTCGCGCGCAGGAATCGACCTGGACCAACTGTCGTGAACGAGAAAATCGGGCAAGCAACCGCCATCGCCGAAGCCGGGAAACCTCGGAAACAACGTCTTCAGCCGGGTCTGCTTTGCGGGGATTCCGCTCCTGCAGCTGTCGATCCATGCGCGAAAGTTATCAATGCCTTCACCATCACCGACGATGCCGACTCGGCACGTCCGAGTGCCGCCAGAGATTCGAGCGTCCAGGGGGCCGTGGTGCATGAGCCCGAAGCGGATGTCAATGTGCCGCCCCCCACCAAACTCGAGTTCGGGTTCGTGGATGAATGTCGTCTTCATAGCTCAAACAGCGACCCATCCGGGGTTTCTTCATGCGACGACTTCGATGCCAGCTCGTCGCCGGTGGACCACTCCGCATCGTCGATCGACACGGAAACGGTGGCCTGGGCGAGTTCGCCGAATCCGAGAAATGGATATGGGGACTGGAACAGCGGTGCATCATCGTGCCTGAGCAGTTCCGAAAACATGATCACTAGGCCCCGCACGGCCGCACTACCCTCGATCGCCTTGATCTTGGCCTGATACTCCTCGCGATAGGGATGGGGCTCGCGCCCATCCGTGGTAAATACATATCTGGGAGTGATTTGCAGGTACCACTGACCGCCAAACCTGCGAAACTCGCCCTCGAACCCACAATGGCGGTAGTATGCGGTTTCATCCGCGGCCTTCTTCTTTGCATAGCGGCGAAAGACCTCCCGGCTGGTCTCGTTTATCAGGCTGCGATAGGTAACTTCGCGTGGTTTGAGGTTACGGGTCGGCTTAAAGTAGTAGCAATGTTGCTCATTGCTCCAGCGGAGGCCGAGATGGCCGCAGCGAGTGCGAAGACACTGGTTGAGCAGGCGAACAAACCCATATTGTACTTCCAGCGAATCAGCATCGCGCCATTCGGCGATCTCAATCGACTCAACGGTGCCCACATCGCACACGGCGCTCCAGGGTGGTTGACGGAGGTTGTGCGGCGTGTAGAGGCGCCCATCCTTCAGAAACCACTCTCTGGGCGGGTATTCTTGGTGCTCATTGAGCGCTTCGTGGAACTCTGTTGGCAGTCGGAATTCGGTCTCGGCCATCCAGAGTTCCGTGGGGAGCCGCGTTACCTGCAGCAGATTGGAGATCAGATCTTCGTCGCGGACCTGCGGAGAGAAATAGATGCCGTCGTCGACGGTCTGCGCTAACTCTCGCAGCGGGATCGCGGCACGTTGGTCCAACCGATCTCGCCCCTTCTGGAACACGATCTGGCGAGTCTGGCGGCGGCTCAAATCCTTGAAGTAGTCCGTGATGGAGATCCACCAAGCCTCGTCCTCAGGAATCTTGACAATGACCAGAATGACCGGGGCGTTCCCCTGCATCCAGTAGTCAAGGTCATCTTGGCTGCAGGTAAACCGAAACGAGTCACTGGAATCGGCATCAAGTTCGCTTCGAGTCTTCACCTGAACGCGCAGGATGAGGTTCTTCGCCTGCTGGGTTTCGGGATCGCTGATTTCGATTTCCCCATCGATTCCGGTGTCCAGGGCGGCATTCCCTCCTATCCACTTGTACCCCATTCTCAGCACAAGGCGTTCAACGACGCTGACGCCGTACTGACCCTTGATCGCGGACCTTCTGAGGAACTTTGGCATCGGCACAGCCATCCGTGGTACGCGGCCGAAGTTGCTGGCACTCCGGGAACCAGTGCCATTCTACCCGAGCCGCAGGCGCCAGCCCGTTCCCGCCGGTTGCCGTGAAACTTGAGGGTTGGCGCTGCCTGTCAAACGGTGGGACGTCTGCCGACCGGGCTACCGCGCCGGGTTGACATGACCCAAGTTGGCCACTCGGAGTCTGAGAAGCGCCAGCCGCTATGAGAGCTGTTGGATCATGGGGCCTCCACCGCCGGCCCCGCTCCCTGGCGGGGCCGCTTTGGTTAGCGGGTGGGTCCGCCAGACTCGCCATAGGCCCCCTGGCGAGCGGAAAAGTGGACTGCTCCGATCGGACGCTCTCCGCCGGCTTCAAACCGAGAGCGCCGTGGCAGGGGCGACCGCTGTCGCCAGGTGGCGGGAAAGAAGCTTTCTAACTCTCCGGTTCACTGCGCCGCAGGTTGACAGGACCGTTCGGGTCGGCCGCCGAAGGGACGCGAGGTCCATCCAGATCCGGTCTCATCGGCCCGGCGATCTCGGCGCTGGATGCCCGCTCTCGATCTCGGCATGGCGGTGCCCCCAAAATCGCGCACAACTCTCCTGCGGGCGTTACCAAAAGACCATACCATAACACCATGCCGGAGACCACGACCTCAAGTTCCCTCCAACCCGATGGAATTCATGACTCAGATAGGCCATTGGCACCAGATCGGCTTCTTCGTCGGAATCCGTTGAACCCGGAGCCTCCCCCCGCGATTGCGCCTCCGGCACGCCTCCCGTCCTACTCCGGCCAGCAACTCCCCATCAACCCTTCGAGAGCGCGGCTTGCGAAAGGCGTCATCCACGACCGCATCCTGCGCACACGCCACTTCACGCCAGTGGCACACGCAGGTGCGGACCGTATCGATTGCGCCTATCTCGTCACAACCGGCGACGCGCCATACGTGGTCCGACAGATCGGCCGCCTCATGGATTGCGCACAGCGAGTCGTTGTACTGCATACTGCTTCGTGTCCGGCAGCTCGAGATGCCCGGTTCCCGGCGGTCGAGTTCATCCCGTTCCGTGGGCCGCTTCACGAGAGCTTCCTGCAACGGCGCTCCTCATCCAATCCAACTCTCCGATGGAATCGCCAGTTCGACATTCCGTCAAAGCGCAGCCACGCCATAACCCATGCAATGGCCCACGGGTACAGCACAATCTTCCTGGTCGATGACGATGTTCTCTTTCGAAGGTCATTTGTACCGACTGCACTGGCCCTCCTGCGGAAAGGCTCTGATATCGTGTGCTCCTATTCGCTTTACCACCCCGATATCTCCACGCTGGACCGCCTGCGCAGTGTTGCGTCAGGCTCGCCGCCTGAGGTCACCATTGGCGGCAACGCAGTCGTGCTAAACGTCGGGCCACGGCTGGGCTTATTTCCATATGTCTACAACGAAGACTGGCTGTTCCTCTGGTCGTCCATGCACTACGGCGCTGCCACGATCACTCCGATTCAGACCGTGCTTCAGCGCGCTCCTCGACCGGGAAGAGAGTCCCTCGTTCGGATGGAGCAGTTTGGCGAGTTGGTTGTCTTCATGCTTTTCTACGAGAACGAGGCCCGGGCTGATCTGTCCAGGCTCCGCGATGAATCATTTATAACATATTCCATCCAGGCGTATCGCCGCACCGTCACGGAACTTCTGCAATGCAGTCGAAGCTCCGCCCTTGTCC
The DNA here is from genome assembly GCA_020852515.1 of Phycisphaerales bacterium. NCBI lineage: Bacteria > Pseudomonadati > Planctomycetota > Phycisphaerae > Phycisphaerales > Phycisphaerales bacterium. The sequence goes on along the minus strand of JADZAS010000039.1, from coordinate 6,102 downwards.
TCGATGCACTCGCTGCCATTGAGGATATAACTGTCGCTGACGTGCGCACGTTCGCAGAAGCACTCGAGAGTGAGATCGAACAGCACTATGTCAATAACACGCCACACTGAACACGGCACGCTCCCCGCGCTCGACGGCCGCCAGATACCGTATCTGTTCGACCGGACCTCGCGTCCGATCAGCAGAGGTGTATTCCTCTTGCTTCACGGCCTAGGTGTCGACAAGAACGAGTATCATGACTTCTACCGTACCATGTCAGCGATGCTCAGCCACGCTGGGTACGACGTACTTCGAATCGATTTCCCGGCGCATGGTGACAGTACGGCTGAATCAAGTTGCTTCACGCTGATTAACTGCATTGCAGATGCGATTACCGCCGGTCACTTTGCTATCCAGCACTCAGGGCAACCGGCGCTCAGCGTGTTCGGCACTAGCTTTGGCGCCGGTCCCGCGGTCGTGACGGCCAGTTTTTTCCAGGATGCTCTGAAGAGCGTGACCCTTCTGGCCCCAGCAATCAGCTATCCAGATCTTTACATCACACCGATACATCCGCAGAGGCTAGAGACATATGCCGGCTTTTATCAAGGGGCGCTCCTGAACGGCGCCAGTATTCGGATCGATGAGCGTGTCGCTCTAAGCTGGCGCAATGCTCTCGAGTTCGCCCTGATGAATCTTGACCACGACTTGGCGACGATAGCATCGCGAACAGCAGTGATCCACGGCGCGTCTGATTCGATGGTCCCGCATGAACTATCTCGGGATTTGGTGTCACGCTTCCCAGGGCTGCATCTCACGATTGTTCCCGGGATGGACCACGGATTCATGGATCAGGACGACGAGGATGGTAGTGGCGACCAAAGCAAAAGGAACTTAAGGCTGATCTACGAGACGGCGATCCGATGAACGGCACCCGGTCAAAGTACGTTGATCCGTCAGCGGTCATTGGCTATGCCCCGAGATTCCTGCAGGGGGCCAGACCCTGGGCATTGGAAAGCATCGGTCCGGAGGGAGCCGTACACCTGCCGGAGGCTGTGTATGTAGGTCCATTCGCTGCGATCGGCGCTGGCGCACTGATCGGGAATGGTTGCGTAATTGACGCGTACTGCAGGGTCGAGCCGCTCGCCAAGCTGGGCGAAGACTCTGTGGTTCTCTATCGCGGCACGGTTGGGGTCAGCGCGGTCGTTGGCAAACGCTGTATCATCGGCGGCTCCGTATCTGAGAACACGATCGTCGAGGATGACTGCACGTCGTTGGGGAAACTGATCCACTCGCACTGGGATTCCATGTCGCCTTGGGACGATCGTGATGACCCGGAAGCAAGCCCGATCGTGCGGCGCCGATCGTTCGTTGGTCATGACGCCCTGGTAATTGGCGGCATTGAGATTGGGCCTTCATCCTATGTGTGTGCAGGTGCAACGGTCACTCGATCTGTCCCGCAGCAGCATATTGTGTATGGCGTAAACAAGATCGTCCATTTCTCGCAGTGGCGTGGCAAGCTGGCGCAGAATCCAATATTCCGGTAGACGCATGAAGTATATTCTGTCCTCTTTCGGGCTCAATAACCCGTACATCGTCGGTGAGGTGCCGGATCACGCGGTCTACCCGATCGGTCTGGAGGGCGACGACTATATTGACTTGGATTATTCTCTGTTGCTGGCGGGGACAGGCTTCCTGTTCGACCAGGGATCCCTCGAATACATGGAGCATGAACAGCGCCGCCTCCGTTTTCTCGTCCCTTTGGTGCAGAGCATACGCCGATTGAAGGAGGAGGGCTTCCTCGATCTATTTGATGGCAAGGCAATCGTTGAACAAAGCGCAGAGCAGATTCGAAGCAAGACCGAGACTTTGTGTGACGACGTAATTGGTTGGCTCAGCCCGGTGCGATCTCAATGGCAGGTACTGAAGGCCGATCGGGAGACATTTCTGAAGAAGTTCGGCACGGCCGAAAAACGGCAACTGAATGAGCAGCACTTTTCAGTGGCGAACGCGGTTGTGAGAATCGACGGAAAACTCAACCCGGTGCTCCTGCGGGAAGTCAACGGGCTGATCAACTCGCGGCGCCGGCAGTTCACTGGCAAGGAAGCCGAGTATGTCAAAGAAGTACTCCGGCCGCTCGTTTGCCATGCGGTGATACAGGACCTTATGAGGTTCAAGACTGGAGGGGCGATCCTTGATTGGGATGACAGCAGGCCGTATTACGAGCGCCTTTACGCGGCGCGATGGGAGAAGGGCGATGACCACCTGCTCGCCTATCACGCGAGGAGCCTGTTTACCCTGGCACTGCCTGAACTGCGCCCGCGAAATGTAGAGGCCGTCATCAAGTTCATACGCAACAACCGCAACGTGGCCGATCTACGAGCGGACATTGCCGATATCTTGGCGAGAGGAGAGAAGTTCGACGCTGCTCTGGGAAAGCGTATCGTCAACGAGGCTCTGAAGTCGGAACTCGCGGTTAAGCGGAAGATGAAGAAGTACCGCCTCCTCGGGGCCGTCTTGAGCGTATTCATGCCTGGTGGCTCGCTGCTGACTGAGGCGGCCGTCGAAGGGGCTACCACCATCGGGGAGGATGCGATCGAGGGTGCGTTCGGACGGCCGCATCGTTGGTTCTATTCTCTTGGCGAGTGAATGCATGGATGGTCGCGTGGCTTCAGTCCGCAATCGTGATCACGGAGCTGAGGCATTATCGCCAGTGCCCTCGGTTGCCGGTAACAGGTGGCCGTACTCCAGGTTAGACGGTGATCGGGCGGCGCCAGTCGGATCGCTCGGCGCCCGCGGCACCTGGACAGAACGTGGGCCGACGGGCGAGCACCCGGCTCCGCGCTTGACGGCCCGGAAGATGCCGGCCGTGATCTTCCGCTCCACAAATTCGGTGAGGCCTCGGCTGATCGGCTCGCTTGTGAACGCACTCCTCCCCCTGTGTCGTGGCTGGGGCAAAGTCACCGTCAACTGTAATTCAGCAGAATAGCCGGAACAAATCCGGTCCCGCGCCATCTCTCTTGGCAGAGGGTTGACAGACCCGTCCGAAAGCCTAACATGCGCAGTGTGGCTGTCGCCGCAGGGAAGGGCGCAGGCAACGAATAGGAGGAGGGTTCGGGATGGAAGCGACAGGAACAGCTCTCGCAGAACTGCAGGCACCTGCGATCACGCCGGCGTTCAACCGCATCCGCTCGATCCAGATCGTCGGCGGGTACCTCGATGGCGAACGGCTGGAACTCTCGACGGGTCTCAACTGCCTGATCGGGGCCAGAGGCACGGGCAAGACGACCGTGATCGAGTTTGTTCGTTTCGCGCTTGACGCGTTGCCTGACCCGCAGTCCGATCCCGCTGACCGGAAGCGCATCGAATCGCTCATCCAGCAGAATCTCAATGGCGGCCGCGTGGAACTGGAGATCGAGACCAGGAACGGCCTGTCCTACCGAATCAGCCGCGCCGCCGGTGAGGACCCGCTGGTTCTCACCGCCGATGGCTCACCGACGAACATACAGCTCAGGGCCGGCGGCCTCTTCAAGGCCGATGTGTACAGCCAGAACGAAGTGGAGCGCATCGCAGACCAGTCCCTTTCGCAGCTGGAACTCATAGATGACTTCGCCCCGGATGAGATCCGCCAGGTTTCTGTGGACATCGTGCGCGTTGAACAGGCGCTCGCGGCCAACGCCGGCTCGATCCATCCGGTTCGCCAGCAGATCGAATCACTCACGGGCGAACTGGGCTCCCTTCCCGAGGTCGGAGAGAAGCTCAAAGGCTATGCGGAGAACGCCGGGGGTGCTGACGAACCGGTGAACAAGGCGCACACGCTCAAGGCGCTGCGCGACCGCGAGACGCGGGCGTTCGAGGGCACGGCGCAGGCCGTGGATGAGTACCGCACCCAAGTCCAAAGAATGGCTGGCCGCATGGTCTCGCGGACCCGTGCCCTGTTTCCAAACGACCTGATCACGGGACCCAATGGCAAGCATATTGAGCGCGTCCGGCAGGAGATCATTGGCGCTGGCGCCGAGATCGACATCCTCCTCGACGAAGCGATGCGCCGACTTGATCGCGCCCGCGGGGCGTTCGAGGATAGCGGCCGCGATCTCGCAGCAGCGCACAACCGACAGGAGATCGAGTTCCGAAAGGTCATCGAACAGCACCAGGCGGCACAGACACAGGCCGCCGAACGCAGCAGGTTGGAGCGACTCCGCAATGCGCTTCTGGCCAAGCAGCGTCGACGAGATGAACTGAGGGAGCGACTTGCAGCGCTACTCAGCGAGCGTGAGGCGCTGACCCGGCAGCTCTCCGATCTACGCGATCGTCGGTTTCAGATCCGTCAGTCGATCGTCGATCGGATCAATGAGGCGCTGGCGCCCTCGATTCGGGTGGGCATCGTCCAGTCAGGCAACCCTCAGCCCTACCTCGATCGCCTCGTGGAGATTCTCCGCGGTGTGAGAATCAGGCACTACGTCGTGGCACAGCGGCTCGTGAGCGCGTTCTGGCCGGCCGATCTTGTTTCCGTGATCCAGAACCGCGATACCCGGCGGCTCATTGATGAAGCGGAACTGAACGCCGAGCAGGCGGAGCGCGTGATTTCGGCGCTGGTCGATTCGCCGGCGCTGCTCGAACTGGAGGCTGTCGAACTCATCGATCAGCCCCGGGTGGAACTCAGGGATGGCGATTCCTACAAGGATTCCGCGGCACTGTCCACAGGCCAGAAGTGCACCACGATCCTGCCCATCCTGCTGCTCGACAGCGACAATCCGCTTCTCGTCGATCAGCCCGAAGACAATCTCGACAATCGATTCATTTACGAGTGCGTCGTCGAGAAGGTCCGCGACATCAAGTCGCGTCGTCAACTGGTTTTCGTCACGCACAATCCGAACATACCCGTGCTCGCGGATGCTGAGAAGATCTTCGTGTTCGAGTCGGACGGCGCCCGAGCGCGCATTGAGAAGTGCGGCAGCGTCGATAATTGCAAAGAGGAGATCGTGACGCTGCTGGAAGGGGGCGAGGAGGCGTTCAAGGAGCGCCGGCGTCGCTACAACTACTGAATCATGAATCCCTCCACCTCAATCTCCGACCCTGCGGTCGCACTGTCGATGCTTCGGGTGAACCCGGAGGCGCTGGCGTGGCCGGACCGCCTGGATCTGGCAAGATCGCTCTCCGATCATCTTCGTTCGGAAAGCCCCGATTCGCGGGTCGAACCACTGGCGGAGATTCTCGCCGGCGACCCTAAGCCGGAAGTCCGGCAGGCGGTGGCAAGGTTGCTCCATCTCTTCGAAGATGGCACGCTGGCGCGGCTGGCAGTACTGCTTGAGGACGATTCCAACGCATTTGTCCGCAAGGCCGCTGAGCGAAGCCTGGCTCGTCGACTTCGCGGTCAGCGTGATGCCGAGCGTGCGCGACGGAGTGTGCGACAGGTGCAGACTGAATACGACGCGATCGCCCGCATGCACGGCGAAATGGCTGCGGAGCGGGCTCAGGCGATGGCGGAACGCTTCGCGGACGTCGTCGTGGGGACAACCGCCCACAACCTTGGAGGCGTGATCACGTCGCTCAAACTGAAGAGCGAAGCCCTGAGTCGGGATCTGCAGGCCGCACAGCCCGATCTGGTCAGAGTGGAGGCCACGGCCCACGCGATCGCCGAGCGGATCGCGTTCCTCGAACGCCTGGTGAGGGACATGAGTGAGTATTCCAGGCCACTCTCGAATGAGCGGCGCCGCGAGCGCCTGTCGGGGATCGTCGAGGAAGCCCATCGCCTGGCCGTCGATGCCTTGCGCGTGGACCGGGAGGCGCTCGCATCGATCGCATGCTCAATCGCGGTGCCGGAGGCGATCACCGTCGAAGTGGTGCGCTACCAGATCCTGATGGCGCTGACGAACCTCCTCAAGAATGCCTACGAGTCGCTGGCGGATCGAGTCGGATCATCGCAAACGCGACAGATCACGGTCATCGCCGTGGCGCGGGACGACGAAATCGTCATCAAGGTTGCCGACACAGGCGCCGGGCTCGATGCGCGGGATCTCGCCGATCTGCGTGAGTTCGTGCCGGGCCGCACGAGCAGAAAGAACCGGGGAACGGGCTATGGCCTTCCCATTGCCCGCCGATACGTGGCAGCGCATGGTGGCGCGC
>JADZAS010000038.1 GCA_020852515.1 Phycisphaerales bacterium | reverse complement strand
GCGGCTGGCACCTTGACACGCCCTACCTGGCCGTGGATCTCGGCGAAGAATCCTGGCTGTCGCTCAAGAATGCCCTGCGCTGTGGGGAAAGCGCTCCGCCGGAGGATCAGACCACTCTCGCCAACGTACGAAGCGACATGGGCTACACGTTGGCGGCGGCGAATACCTCTTCAAAGCTGCCAGGGATTCGGACCGCCTGGGAACAGGCATGGACCGGGCAGTAGGATCCGCAGCAGCGGGAGTCACCAGTGAGATTCCATGGGCCAGTCAAGATGGCAAACCGGTCGGAGCCGGCGAGCCCGCTGCTGCTTAGTCCCATGAAGTTTCCGACAGCGCGAGCTCAATTCGACGAGTGCGTGCAGTTGGCGCTCGGGTATCCGACTATCCTGATCCTCGTCTGGCCGGACCATGTCGCGCGGAACGCGGCCATGCGCGAAGCTGCGCAGGATGCAGGTGGATTGCTCATCAATTGCACGGGGATGCGCTCGCGACGTCTGCTCGGCTCTCGAGTGGCAGATGAAGATTCCATCGCGCCTCTCATCGTTAAAGCGCTATCGCGCGATCTCCGATGCGCTGGCGACATCTCACGGGCCGTTGTTTCTCGACAATGCTGATGTGTTTGACCGGCTTGTGCTTCGAATCCTTCGCGATTTCTACAATCGAGCCCGCACAAGCATCGTGATCGGTACCGCTACCGCAAGGCTGGCCCGACTGATTGACGATCGGGAGAGTGGAGGTGAACTCTTCTCCCGATCCGGAGTCTGTGATCTCCGCTCATAGACGAATTGGCGCGAGCTACGCGAAGTCAAGGAAACGAGCAATCGGAACCGCCACGGTGAGGGCTTCAAAATGACCGCATCTGGTCTCGCTCATATCCCAACCGCTGAACTGCAGCAGGAATTGGAACGGCGCAATGCCAAGGCTGCGGAGCTCCAGGTCGAGTGGGTTCGGCTGATTGGCAAACTGAAGGACGTCAAAGCGGAGATGGAATCGCTGGGCGTTACACCGCCGCCGCCGGATGTCGCGAGTGCGCTGGCGTCGAACAGTCGCACATTCGGCAAGACCACGGCGGCGCGCACTCGAGCTGCGAACAAGATGACTCTCGATGCGACCCTTCACGGCGTTTTGTCAGGAACGACATTGGGCATAACTGAAGCGACCGAGGCTGTGCAGAAGGCCGGGTATCGCTCCGGATCTGCCAATCTGAACACAATGGTCAACCTGACACTGCTCAAGCGCAAGGATCTGTTCAAGCGCGTGGAGCATGGGAGGTACACGGCGAAGTGAGGCTGTCGCCGAAGCGATCGAGCCATCGATCCGCGGGGGAGCTCGTCGTCCCGCGGGCCAGCCGGCACCGTCAATCGTCCTGCCAGCGTCGATGGCTTCTCTGCGGCTTCATGCTGTCGATAGCCGCTTGCGACATTTGTGGCACCGCAGCCTTCGCTCCTCGCGCGCGTCTGCGAGATCAACCGCGGCTGCTTCCACCAGCCGATGTGGCGCAATCCGCGGTCCCGACGCTTCAGCCGCCAGCCCCGCGCCTCCGTCGAAACCACAATCCGTATCGCACGCCATCGTCAATGTCGCGGTTCCGCCCGTCGCCGCCGGGTGCATCGCCGTGCCGGAGCCGCCGCAGAGGCAGGCGGTGCTGCTCAGGCCGTTGGGGATGACCAGCGGCCAGGTCGAGTAGTTCGCGCACTGCCGGGCGTCGAAACTCGCCGCGCCGAAGAATATCGGGATCGGGATGGTGCCGGCGGGCGAGGCAGTCACCCACAGGATGAAGCGCCGAGTCGTGCCAATCACTTGGTAGTCGAGCACGGCGCTCGCGATCAGCACATCAAACGTGTTGCTCGTGCCGGTGCAGTTGGCGTTGGCGTACTGCGTGGCGTCGATGCCGGTGTCGGGCAGCACGACGCACATGTGCCACTGGCGGCAGACCGTGCCGGGCGCGATCTCGGCGCACGGCAGGTCGGGGTCGCGAATCGGCGTGTGCGCGCCGTCGTTCCAGTTGAACGGCAGCCCCAGATCGGGCATCGCGGCGGAGAGGTACTTGTACGACGCCCACGTGCCCGGCGCGGCCACGCAGTTGTTGTTGCGGAACGTGCGGCAGTTGGTCACGAACGTCAGGCCGCTGAGCGTCACGGTCAGGCAGGCCTTGCCGCTGGCGTTGTGGCAGCCGGCCGTGGGCAGCGCGTGTTTGATGCCGTCGCCGCAGACCCAGCACTCGCAGCACGGGCAGTGCGGGCACTCGATGCCTTCCTTGCAGCAGCAGCACCTTGTGCTCGTGGCCGGCAGGCCGGTCGGGCCGAGAAGCAGCGTGTTGCCGGATGGTCCGAGGATGAGGGGCATGGTTCGATTCCCTTGCGTCGCTCACCACGAGTCAGGGGCAACTTTCCAGATTCACGTCGCTGATCTGGTCCGTGGTGGGCGTGGCGCCGACGCCGATGACCACCCCGGCCACGTTACGCGAGAGGGTGATGATCGATCGCTGGGCCGTGATGCGCAGGACATTGCCGACGATCGCGTGCGTCACGCCGGTGACGAGTGTGAGCTGCACGGTGCTGTTGACGGTGGTGTCGATCTTAAGACAGCCATTCGCGTCAAAGGCCAGTCCGCTGGCGCCGGCGAGGCAGACGGCCGCGCCACCCAGGCGCACGATCGCCTGGCGCACCGGAACCAGCGAAGACTCCACCCAGAGGATCTGGGCCGTGCCGCTGTCGCCGCTGTTGAGATAACCCGTCTGGCCAGGCGCGACATCCGCGAACTCGTCATCCGGTTGGAGCAGGCCGACTTTGACGGGCACGACTCCGCCCATCGCGGCGCGGACGATGGCGCCGGGCGCGGCGGTTTCGAGGAGGATGGCGAACTTGCCGGCGTGCTCAGCCGCGGACACGACTCCAGTGAACGCGACTCGCTCGAGTTCGAGAGCGTCAGTGGGCGCGATGATCGGATCGGTGATGGCCAGCACGCCGAAGCGGTTCACGGTCGAAGCCGTCGAGTTGAGCACGAGGATCACGTCGCTGTCCCGCCGCAGGCGCTGGGGTTCGCGACTTTCCTCGTGCTGGCGCTGGCGCAGATCGACGGCGGCGTCGACGAAGGCGTTGTAGGCCGCCGCCGGGATCTTGAGCGGATCGCCGGATTTCACCTTGCGCAGGGAACTCATGTTCCGATCCCCAGCCCTGTGAAGTCGCTGCTGTCATACACGCGTTCGACGTACACCGCGACAGGCCGTTTCACCAGCGCGCCAGCGGTCGCGTCCTCGGCCTCGGCATACCGCACCCAGAGGTATTCCCAGCCCTTCTTGTCGATGCCAGTGATGTCGCCGATAGCCAGCCCGGTGCGGTTCGGGCGCGAGGCGAAGCGGAAGGTCAGCTCCCAGTCGCCTTGGCCGCGTTTGGAGCCCGAAACGCCCAAGAAGAGGCACTCACCTGCGTTGAAGCCCTTGAATGGGGCATCGTTGACCCGGCCGGTGAGGGCGAAGAGCGTACCTTTATAAGCAGGCGTCACCAGACTGTCATCGAGATAGTGCGTCTCGGTGAACTGGTAGACGGGCACCACAATGTCCACGCCTTCGACACTGTCGGCGGTGACGCCAATGGCGCCCTTGAAGTCCGGCGCGGTCTTGCCCGGTGGCGCGTACGAAGCGATCGTCGCCGATGACTGGGTGATGTGCTCACTGCCGCCGCCGGTCTCGAAGGTGAAGGTGCTCTCGCCGGTGTCGGGTGGGTCAGTCGAGGAATCGACCTGGTAAATGACGGTGCCGTCGTAGAGATCGGGCCCGGCCTCCTCGACCCGCACCTGGTAGAGCGGCAGGCCGCCGTAGAAAGACGGCACCTCGGCTTCGAGCGCGGCCAGCGCTTCGAGATCATCGCTCGTGCCGCGCACCCAGTAGAGGCGCTCGGTCGATGGGCTTCGGCCGCTGCTGGTCGTTCGACTGATCCCGCGTTCCTGAACTTCCGTGCTCATCCGAAGGCCAGTCCCTTCGTAGAAGCCTCGACGAGGCGCTTGGTGTGGCGGGCCGTCTGCTCGGTGGCGCGCGC
>JADZAS010000037.1 GCA_020852515.1 Phycisphaerales bacterium | reverse complement strand
GCGCGCGCCACCGAGCAGACGGCCCGCCACACCAAGCGCCTCGTCGAGGCTTCTACGAAGGGACTGGCCTTCGGATGAGCACGGAAGTTCAGGAACGCGGGATCAGTCGAACGACCAGCAGCGGCCGGAGCCCGTCGACCGAGCGCCTGTACTGGGTGCGCGGCACGAGCGATGATCTCGAGGCGCTCGCCGCACTCGAAGCCGAGGTTCCGTCCTTCTACGGCGGACTGCCGCTCTATCAGGTGCGTGTCGAGGAGGCCGGACCCGATCTTTACGACGGCACGGTGACGTACCAGGTCGATTCATCGACCGATCCGCCCGACACCGGCGAGAGCACCTTCACCTTCGAGACCGGCGGCGGCAGCGAGCACATCACCCAATCCTCGGCCACGATCGCTTCGTACGCGCCGCCCGGCAAGACCGCGCCGGACTTCAAGGGCGCCATCGGCGTCACCGCCGACAGCGTCGAGGGTGTGGACATCGTCGTGCCCGTCTACCAGTTCACCGAGACGCACTATCTCGACGACAGTCTCGTGACGCCTGCTTATAAAGGTACGCTCTTCGCCCTCACCGGCCGGGTCAACGATGCCCCTTTCAAGGGCTTCAACGCGGGTGAATGCCTGTTCCTGGGCGTTTCCGGCTCCAAACGCGGCCAGGGCGACTGGGAACTGACCTTCCGCTTCGCCTCGCGTCCCAACCGCACCGGCCTGAGCATCGGCGACATCACCGGAATCGACAAAAAGGGCTGGGAGTACCTCTGGGTCCGATACGCCGAGGCCGAGGACGCGACCGCCGGCGCGCTGGTGAAGCGGCCCGTTGCGGTTTACGTCGAGCGTGTGTATGACAGCAGCGACTTCACCGGGCTGGGGATCGGAACATGAGTTCCCTGCGCAAGGTGAAATCCGGCGATCCGCTCAAGATCCCCGCCGCGGCCTACAACGCCTTCGTCGATGCCGCCGTCGATCTGCGCCAGCGCCAGCATGAGGAAACCCGCGAGCCGCAGCGTCTGCGGCGCGACAACGACGTGATTCTCGTGCTCAATTCGACCGCTTCGACCGTGAACCGCTTCGGCGTGCTGGCGATCACCGACCCGATCATCGCCCCCACCGACGCCCTCGAACTCGAACGCGTCGCGTTCACGGGGGTTGTGCCCGCGGCGGAGCACGCCGGTAAGTTCGCCATACTCCTCGAAACCGCTGCGCCCGGCGCCATCGTCCGCGCCGCGATGGGCGGCGTCGTGCCGGTCAAAGTCGGCCTGCTCCAACCCGATGACGAATTCGCGGATGTCGCGCCGGGCCAGACCGGCTACCTCAACAGCGGCGACAGCGGCGCAGCTCAGATCCTCTGGGTGGAATCCTCACTGGTTCCAGTGCGCCAGGCCATTGTCCGTCTGCCCGCCGGTGGCGCGGCCGTCTGCCTCGCCAGCGCGAGCGGCCTGGCCTTCGACGCCAGCGACTGTCTCAAGATCGACACCACCGTCAACAGCACCGTGCAACTCACGCTTGTGACGGGTGTGACGCACGCCATCGTCGGCAACGTCCTGCGCATTACGGCGCAGCGGTCGATCATCACCCTCTCGCGCAACGTGGCCGGCGTGGTCATCGGTGTCGGCGCCACGCCGACGACGGATCAGACCAGCGATGTCAACCTGGAGTCCTGTCCCTGACTCGTGGTGAGCGATCGAAGGGAGTCGAAGCATGCCCCTGATCCTCGGCCCATTCGGCAACACGCTTCTGCTCGGCCCGACCGGCCTGCCGGCAACGAGCACGCGATGCTGCTGCTGCAAAGAGGGCGTCGAGTGCCCGCACTGCCTGTGCTGCGAGTGCTGGGTCTGCGGCGACGGTATCAAGCATGCCCTTCCCACCGCCGGCTGCCACACCGCCAGCGGCAAGGCATGCCTGACCGTGACGCTCAGCGGCCTGACGTTCGTGACGAACTGCCGCACGTTCCGCAACAACAACTGCGTGGCCGCGCCGGGCACGTGGGCTTCGTACAAGTACCTCTCTGCTGCCATGCCCGATCTGGTGCTGCCGTTCAACTGGAACGACGGCGGCCACACGCCCATCCGCGACCCCGACCTCCCATGTGCCGAGATCGTGCCCGGCACGGTCTGCCGCCAGTGGCACATGTGCGTCGTGCTGCCCGACACCGGCATCGACGCCACGCAGTACGCCAACGCGAACTGCACCGGCACGAGCAACACGTTCAGCGTGCTCGTCACCAGCGCCGTGCTCGACTACCAGGTCGTCGGCACCACGCGCCGCTTCATCCTCTGGGTTACCGCTTCACCCGCCGGCACCATCCCGATCCCCATCTTCTTCGGCGCGGCGAACTTTGACGCCCGCCAGTGCGCCAACTACTCGACCTGGCCGCTGGTCATCCCCAACGGCCTGAGCAGCACCGCCTGCTTGTGTGGCGCTTCCGGTACGGCGATGCACCCGGCCGCGACGGGTGGAACGGCGACACTGACGATGGGGTGCGATACGGACTGCAGTGGGTTTGACGGTGGAGCGGGGCTTTCTCCGGTCGAGGCGTCGGGGCCGCAGATTGCGGCGCACCGGTTGGCAGACGCAGCCGCGGTCGATCGGGCTGGTGCTCGCGAAGAGCGACGACACCGGTGCGTCGGATGCAGCAAACGTCGCGCAGTGACTAACGTGTGACGTGTTCAATCGCGAGCCCCGGTGACGGTGAGCACGCAAGTCGTATTCCACTAGATCCGTGCTCTGCTTCAGGTCGAACGCACCTTTCGCACCCCCACGCCCGAATGGCACAGTCGAGCAGGTCGTCACGCGATTCCCTCCAATCCTGACATTGGTGGTTCCGATCATCCATTCGCTTGCTCTGGTCGGTTGTGAGCCACGATTCTCTCAGGCCGAACTGCATGGCTGGCTGGGTCGAATTCAAGGAGCGAGCCGGCGAGAAGATCCCCGACGAGCTGGCTGAACGCGCTCGCCACTCCGATCACCTCATCGCGCGACGGAAAGTCCTCCGAGCCATGCACCAGCCGATTGCGGATTCCGTAGCACTTGTCAAAGAACTCCGTGGGTAATAGGCCCGCGTACGTCCGGCCACGGAGCTTCTCGTCCAGGAGGACCTGTCCAGCGTTTCTGATTGAACGTGAGCGAAGATGCCGTAGCGATCCGAGCAGTCTATCCCTTTCCTTCTCTGCACATGCCGTTCCGAGTTGCCCGGAAAGATCACATTCCTTTGCCAAGGCAATGAACCGGTCCACGAGCGCAAGCACGGGTGCCGGACGTGGAATGTCATCCAAGAGCAGTTCAAATGCCGCAAAGCACAGCACGAAGTTCGCATCCCCCGAGCTCGCAAGGGCGGCCGTGTAGAGATCAAAAGCCGTCCGCTCTCGTTCAGTAAGTCGCGGTTCGGCGCGAAACGCCTGTTGAAACGTCGCGATCCACCGGTCACCCTGTACGGTGACGTACGCTGTGACCGGCCCGACGCCTGCGAACTTCGGGTTGGTTCGCGCATCAAATACCATGGGGCCGTGGATATCGTTCAGGACCGCCACACCGCCAGCCGCCTTGCTAATGAACTGAAGGCCGACCTTGGTAAACCCTCCGCCAGCAGCACGCCGCCCCAAGTCGGCGCCTAGATGCTGTCGGGCTTGCGTCCTTCGCAAGCAATCCATGATGAGCTCAGCTGCCTGTGTGGCGCGTTCGTGCGTATCCCAGCCGTCCGCTCGCAGCACTAACCAGTCGGTCCCCTTTATAGACTGCTCGTGGTCAACTGCCGACAACACGACATTTGGCATGCCATCAAGTGGAATCTCGATGCGTGAGGTATCGATTCCGATCTTGCTTCGCGCGGGGATCCTGAATCTGATACGACAAGCGAATCTTGGATGCTCTGACTCCACGATGTCCGATACGACGGCAGCCGACTCAGTGCGCCGTCTCTGTCTGAGGAATTGGGCAGCCCACCGAACTAGCCGACATCCAGTTTGCGATAATCCCATTCGGAATCCCAACTACTCAACGTGCTTTGCAACATGTGAGTCCGCGCGTTGGAGTCATGCGTTGGGTCGCCACTACCGTTCGGCAGTAGCCGTGCCCACGTTGAGCCGACCCGCGTGCACTACCTCGCCGTGTACTGCCCGCGCCCGACCCGCTTGAACAGGTCCTTGCGCTTGAGCAGCGTCAGGTTGACGACGCTCTTGAAGTCTGCGGCGTTCGACTTGTACCCAGCCTTCTTCACGGCCTCGGCCGCCTCGGAAACGCTCATGGTCTCGCCCGTGAGCAGCTTCTGGAGCGCAACACTGAGCGGCTGCAGATTGGCCGATCGCGTGCGGGCCGCGGCGGAGCGATTGACGTGGCGCCGGCCAAAGGCGTTGCTTGCTCTAGTCTCCAGCGCCGAAAGTTCGGCCTCGATCTCGGCCAGCTCCTTCTGCAACGCCTCTCGCCTGGATTCGAACTCACCTGCCATTGCCTGCCTCCGTTCGAGTTCGCGGATCAGTTCAACGGTCGGAACGCGGCTGAGGTCGGGTTTCCTGGGCATCTTGTCTCCTCCGTTCTGCGGACGACGGTATGGCACCGCACAATGCTAACTCCATGCTGCCGGTGCTTCTCGCCAGGTTCGTACCGGCGAAGCGAGCCCAAACTCAATTGCGACATGCTTCTGCGGCTCCGGCACCGCGATGCATCCAGCCGCGACGGGCGGCACGGCGACACTGACGATGGCCTGCGACACGAACTGCGACGGGGCGGAGGGCAGCGCTGCGTTGACCAGTGCCGAGCACGTCGGCCCACCCATCGCCCCACACCGCTTCGACGACGCGACTGCGTTGGATTTGGCAGATGCGAGGGAAGACCGGCGCCGCCGGTGCCGGAACTGCCGCAAGCACGCGATGGCCTGAGGCCCGGAACTTGCGATCAACATCGAGTGGGCCAATGGCCTGCCCGCCCGGGCTGTAGTCAGCGACTGGGCCAGGGCCGATGCTTCCACCAACGGGTAGGAACGGCTACACTGCGTCCCTATGGCCCGCGCCAGCCGTGCATCCTCCCGCGCTTCGTCGCCGCCCGAGGTGAAGACCATCTCGGACCTCGACCTCCAGGTGTCCAAATCCTCTCTCTACAAGCTGGCACAGAGCGGGAAGGTGCCCCGGGTCAGAAGGTCGGGAAACACTGGCGGTTTAGCCGCATCGTCACTGACAGATGGATCATCTAAGGAGAGTC
This sequence comes from Phycisphaerales bacterium, assembly GCA_020852515.1. Classification (NCBI taxonomy): domain Bacteria; kingdom Pseudomonadati; phylum Planctomycetota; class Phycisphaerae; order Phycisphaerales; species Phycisphaerales bacterium. Next base: position 124,436 of record JADZAS010000037.1, on the reverse strand, counting down.
ACAGAAACGCCCAGCCACCCCACCATTGATGACGTGATTAGAGGCGGTCTTCCATGACGCGGCAGCGATTCCAGCACGACCTGTTCCCGATGGGCAAGTCCCAAAGAGATGCCGCATCGCCCGCCCGGCTGGAGCGATCGTGCGTGCATGGTATCGATGCCAGGATAGACGAGGCGTCCGGTTGGACCGTTGAAGTAGATGGATGTGGCTGCTTCGTCATCGCGGAGGCGCTCTTTGTCTAGCGCCGACACTCATCAAGCCAACGGCGTTGACCCCATTGGCGCGGTCGCCCACGCACTGCGCGCCCAGCAGGGTCAGGTGGAGTATCTCTGTGAGGTGCCGCTTCCGGACGGAGTGGATCTCGCCTCGCTCTTGAAGACTCTTCGTCGCCAACGTGGATGGGGGATCGGGCGAGACGCGCAGCTGGCGTTGGCCCGCGCTGCAGTCGAGGTGTGCTTTGAACACGAAGACTCTGGAGGCCTTGTGGTCCCGTTCATGCGACAGCTCGGCATTGCTGACGAGGACGCATGTAAACGTGAGTGGGCCGAACACGTTGGGCCTGCGGTGCGTGGAGCGATCGAACAATGGGCGGGATTCGCGCCGGAGTTCCGGTGGCGGTACGTCGGACCTGTCAGAGTTCACACGGGCGTGCCAAGGCTCTTGATTCCGCGGTTTGCCAGATTGGTCTTCGACATCGCGTGTGATCATGGGCTGGAGGCCGTGGCCAGCCTTCCCAGTGAGACGCTTCAGCGAGCGGTGAACACCGCATTCCAAGGCACTCGTTTCGCCTCTGAATTTCTGTCTTCTGAGGCGGGCGAGGAGCTCGTTCGCGCAGCCGGTGCCGTGCTGGCTCGTTCTGGTTGGCCGGCTCGGCGAGACGTTGCCGGTCGCCTGGCGCAGGAGCCCGGGTTCCATACCGGCTTTCTGCACAGACTCGTCCAGGAACTGAACCCGTTGCTCGATGGGGAGGGTCGCAAGCCCAAGCACGGTATTCCGAGAGGGCTCTGGCCAGTTCTCATCGTCCTCGAAGAGCAGGGGCGGATGGCGGTCAGATTCCCGGGCCTCGCAGCAAGCAGAACTTGCAAGTACACCTGGAACCAGAGCAGTAGCCACGCGGGGAGCATCAAGTCAGTCATGTACCTCGGGAAGTCGGTGCGCTACGAGAGCATGTTCACGGGCACGGTTGAGCAACGGGAAACCGAGGGCGAGTGGTCGATCCAAGCCTGGCCGAGACGCAACAGCGCGTGGGCAGTGTTCGACCTGAGAGGTGCAATTGCGGGCTCGCATGGCCAGACGACATCGCTGCCGGCGGGTGAATACCTCATTGCGGTCAGCGATTGCCTGGCGGCAACGGCGTTGCGGGCAACAGGGCTTGAGATTCGAGCTGATCTGGGCCTACTTGAGTTTGATGGGGCTGACGTTGGAGACTTTGCGCTGCTACACGTCGCATTGGTTGAAGGATGCGACGCCCTGCCGGGTGTCTCGGTGGTATCGGCTGCGTCAGTTCCACGGTTTGAGGTCGAGAGCGCACACCCACTGGACGGCTGCACTCCAGACGTCGACGTAGTCCTCTCGCCCGATGCCGCGCACATCCGTGTGGCGGGCTGGACGGCCGAGCGCTTCGCACACTTTCGCGTTACGCGGGAGGTGGAGGGACACGTCGATGACGTAACCCAGCAGCTACATCCCAGTGCGGGTTCACACCGTCTCCTGTTACCACAGCGGCCGCACGTCGGAGTCGTGCGGATCGAGGGGAGAGGACGGCGTTCGGGCTCCCTCAAGTCCGAGAGCACGCTTGTGTACGCCGTGTGGCCCGACGTCCAGCTTCTAAAGTCACCGAACGTCATGGGCGCCAACGATATCGGCACCGTCACCATCAGGACGTCTGCGGTGCTCGATGTTCTTGACCAAAGGGGGCAGTCGTTGCCTCGCGTAATTGAAGTTGCGCCACCTTCAGATGAGGCATCCTTAGTTCTGAGGATCGGTCATGACGAACTGCGGGTGACGTCGTGCCTGCCGCGGGCTCGCATGGTCGTGCCGGGCGAGCCGGGAACCCCGGTGCTCCTGGATATGTCGGCCATCGATACGCGGGATAGGGCTTCATCCAGTGGGCGGCTCGGCGATTTCACGATCGTTGCGGCGCGCCGCAAGGGCTGGAAGCTCACGCTTCGCACCGCGAACGGAACATACCCGCTTTTCGAGGTTTCTGACTTTGCGGCCGAGAAGTCTGAGATCGGGAGGTATCCGCTTCGCTGGGCACAGATACGTGATGCCGTCCGAGGGGCTCAGGCTGAGGTAGGCCTGTTCGAGCTGACCCAATACGGTCGACAGTTGCCTCTCGAAGTCGTGCTCGTAAATACCGCGGCGCTTTGGCGGCCCCGTCCAACCCTCGAAGCGCCCACAGGCACTCCGCCCGAGCTGGTCGCCGCGCTGAACGGACTCCGAGGTCTCCAGGCCGGACACCAGCCTTCCGATTCAGGACTCGCTGCACCCTTAGACTCCCTGCAGAACATCATCGACCCCTGGTTGAGAGGGGCTCGCATTGTGTATGGCATTGAACGGCATCTTGATGGTAACGCTCGACAACTGGCCACGCTCGTCCGGCGCTCTCGGGAGCGTCTCCGACCCTCCGACGCCTCCGCACTCGTTGACGAATGGCGGCGACTCGACGCCGAAGCGGTGCTCGCGCTAACCGGCGTGCGGCACGAGGTGTGGCCTACGACGTGGCGCGTCTTGCTGTCCGAGGCCGAGCAGCGGTTGATGACCGCCGCCGACTCAACGTCGACGATGCGACAACTTCGAAGAGCCGTACTGGAACGAACGCCGCCACCGTCGGACGTCCCGGATGGGCTGCTGAACGGACTCAGAAACTATCGGATCGCGTTTTCCACGGGAGGACTCGATGTGCGGCAGGTCGCAGTCCAATCCGCGCTGCACCAGCTCAGAGCAGCTTGGATGGCGGCCACGGACCTCTGGTGCGAGGTGGCTAGAGCGTTCTACTTGTTGACGATGCTCCGCAGCGGGAACATCACGCCTTTTCTGAATGAGACATCCCGCCTAGATCCGCACAGCGCTATTCCGCCTTGTCTATCCTACGTGCTGGCCAACCTGCGAGGCGGCGCGGTTGCCAGCCCGGTCATTGAGTGTTCCTGGGCCCTAGCTGACGTCAGCCCACTCGACGATGACACTGCCCTCGCCGCGCTGGCACGGTGTGACCCAAACGTCGGAATGCACGCCGGATCGTGGCTCACGTTGTGGTTGCTCTGGCGAGCGATCGCACTCGGGACGAATGGTGAGGCGTCCAATATGCTTTTGCGTGCGCGAGCCAGAATGCACGAGATACCGGGCACCATGCAGGACCGTGACAAGATCGTCAGTGAGCTCGAGCTCGGGAAGCTGGTCAAATGGGAATGAGCGAAACACATACAGACGGCCCCCCGTCAGAAAAGTCTGGCTCATCAGATTCGAAGTCTCCGCTCCAAGCGATCCTTGCGCGCGGAGAGTTGGGATCTGGTGACGCAAGGGACTTTGAAACCGCCTTGAAACACAAGAACGAGCACGCAGAACGTGCCGCGGAACTGCTCGCGGCGCGCTGGGCGGACCTGCCGAAGGATCTTCAGGTCGTCGCGCTGAGATGGAAGTGGCACGAACGCAAGCCGGAGAGCCGAGCGCGGGCCTGCTTGTACCTGGGCGCGGCGGTCGCTACATCAGACCCTGTGGGTGCCAGCGGGTTGCTCGGTGAGGCCATGAGAGTGATCGCCAGGAGGGCCGGCGGCGGAGCGCGGCCTGGCAGAGGTGGAGGCACTGCGCCCCGCACAGACCTACGTGCAACGCTCCGGAGAACTTTACTTGAACGATGGCTGCAGCCGGTCAGCACGGCCCCCCTGTTTGCGCTCCGCTATACCCATATAGCCAGGGACGCGCGGCCGGAGTTTGACTCGCTTCTGAACGAAGCGCTGAGCGGTCAGCCGCCGGCGCTCCGCGACGCCGTGACCAACTGGCTGGATGCTCAGCTTGTCACTGAGTCGTCCAGCGAGAGTCGCCATGCAGTGGAATCAGCACTCAGTCGCCTGCGATCTCTCGGACCAGCCGCGGAAGCGGTGCCTGCGTCCGTAGCCTCGAGCGCCGGCCTCGAAAAGGGCGTGGCTCCGAACGCCACAACCGTGCCCCGCGTGCTTCCAAGCGGAGTGGCGAACACCAAGGCCGAGTCGAGATCGAACCTTGCGCAGGGCAGTCCGGGCAGTCCACCGTCGCATCCAAAGGTGCTCATCGCCGACGCGCTGCGGGTCATACAGGCGGAGGTGAAGCGGTGGAGCAGCGAAGACGGCTCGGAACTCTTGAACCTGCGTCGCAGAGCGACGGATCTCGCTGACAGTCTGAAGCGGCGGACGCAGGAGAGGGATGAACTCGCAACGTCGCTCGGGATCACGAAGGAACGCTTCGAGCAACAGGAGCGTGCGCTCGCCGAGATAACCGACCAGCGTAATCGCGCGCTTCGTTCAACAGAAGCAGCTGAGTCAGAACTGTGCAAACTGAAAGAGCTCACCGCCGGCCTGGAGGCGACCACGTCGGAAGTGAAAAGTCGGAATGCGCAACTCGAACGGGATCTGGAGCGGGTCCGTGAGGACAAGCGAAAGGATGTTGAATACACGCGTGACACCGAACGGGCCGCGATGGCGCAGGAACTGACTAGGGCAGCGAGTATTCACATCGAGAACATGAAGGAACTTCTGCAATTGGAGCCATCGGAAAGGCAGCGGGCCGCCCTGAGGTCGTGTCACGAGGAGCTCATGCGGGTGCTCCGTCCTCCGACCCCTCGCTCGAATGGATAGCACATGGCATTTGGCATCGACTTCGGCACCACGAACTCCGCGGTCGTCTTCGACGAAACCACGCTGCTGCGCGGTCCGTCGAACGGACCGATCCCTACGGCTATCGCCATCAACCGAGCCTCCGGCGAGGTCGTGTGCGGGGATGTCGTCAAACAGAGGCAAGAAGAGCTCCGCGACGCCAACTACGAGGTGGTGTTGTCAGTCAAGACGCAGCTCGGCACCGACCATCGGTGGAACACCCCCAACCGCTCCTGGACACCTTTCGACATTGCTGAGGAGTTCTTCCGGCATCTAGTCAACCATGTCCAACGCCAGACCGGACGCGAGATGAGAGAGGCGGTCATTGCAATCCCGGTGGGCTTTCGGCGCGCCAAACGGCAGACTCTCCGGGACGCGGCACTCGGTGCGGGCGTGGTTATCACGGACTTTGTCTCGGAGCCCACCGCCGCATTCTTGAGGTACCGCAAGGATTTGGGGAACTGTTCGACGCTTGCCGTCTTCGATTGGGGCGGCGGCACTCTCGACGTGAGCGTGCTCTCCGTTGGGGGAGGACAGATACGGGAACTCGCGGTTGATGGCATGGCTATCGCTGGCGATGCCATTGACAACCACATCGCGGAATGGGCTCACAGGCAGTTGACCCTGGAGATGACGGACGCACCAGCATTCAAGCATGTCAGCCCGCGTGACAAGGACCGGCTGCGATTCCGCTGTGAAGCGGCCAAGCAGACGCTGTCTCGCGAGATCGAGTCCACGATCACCGTGCCGGGGTATCTTGGCGAGGGCGCGCCGTCAGTACGGATCGAGCGTCCGCTGCTTGCAGAACTTGTGCACCCCATAGTGGAATCGGCAGTTGAGGTGCTGCGGCGGGCGCTGACCTCGGCGAACGTTGGAACGCGGGTGATTGACCAGATCGTGCTTGTCGGTGGCAGCAGTCAACTGGTGTCTGTTCGTGATCGGCTCGAGGATCTGTTTCCCGGCAGGGTGTTCCACGGACGCGAACCGGAGTGGGCGGTCGCACAAGGCGCATCCGCTCTGGCCAACAACCCCGGGCGGTTCAAGGTGCTGGATCGGCTGGAACTGCGGCTCGCCGACAATTCGGCGCTCCCGCTCGTCGATCCAGGAGATCCCTTTGGTGGGCTGCCCGAACATCACGTACTCGGCATAGTTGAGGACGCACGTAGTGCGGAGCTCGTGTTCTGCCGAAGCCGGGATCTTGAGAGCTCAACGCACGGTGCGACCGACACTGAGAACATCGGATACGTCTCTGTCCCCATGCAAGGATTCGACCGTGAAAGGCTGGACCTCTCGACCATGCTCACGCGGGACCTCACCTTTCATGCGCGGGCGCAAAGCCAATCAGGCAATGAAGCGGATGTCCGGGAGTTCGAGTACGAGAAACTGCGCTTCACATACGACATTGGAGCCTGAACAGCGATGACCACACCCCGATCCAATGTCATGCCGGTGTCCAATGTTGTGCCGCGGAACGCTCACCTTGGGCGGGTTGGCGACACGGAGTTTGTCCGTCACGTCCGAGGCGGACCTGCGATACGACGTCTGGTCACCGACATCCTCGGAAGGTCCATGTCACCGCCGACGGCGGTCGAGGAGCAGCACATTCTGACTGTGCTTCGTCCCGAGCAATACGCGCAGCGTCACGAAACCCTGCGGTGCCGGACGTGCCAGCGGGTGGTATTCGGTCCGGTGAGGGTGGCCGACGGAAGCGTCAACTGGAAGTGGTTGTTCGGCAGCGAGTGCCGATGCGGCAGCGGAGCGTAGTCCCATGTCAACTGTGAGCGTCGTAAATCCGTTCCGCGTGGCCGGCGCCATGAGGGATCAGTACCTTGACTACATGGTTGAGGCGCTGCCGATCCATCACACTCAAGGGCGCCTGCGTGCGCAATTTCGCGAGCAGCTCGCGGTGCCGGACGCGTTTGTCCGAGAGCCGCTGATTTCGGCCATTCCGAGCTATCGAACGGCGGAAACGCCGCGTCAGCTCTTCGATCGGTCAGACGCGCCCAGACTCTCCAGCCGCATGGCACGGCTCAACCCGCAGGTCTTTCACGCGGACAGGCCTCTATACAGGCACCAGTTGGCCGCAATCAAAGCCATGCAGAGCGGACGCAACGTCGTTGTTGCCACGGGAACCGGTAGCGGAAAGACCGAGTGCTTCCTTCTACCGCTACTTGACGAGGCAATCCGATCGGGCGAACCCTCCGGAGTACGGGCGATTCTTGTGTACCCGATGAACGCACTCGCGAATGATCAGCTGGATCGGATGCAGAGCCTCATCGCGGACTCGGGCGTGACGTTTGGCCGCTACACGAGCCAGACTCCAGACGAGGTAGAAGCCAGAGACGGGCCACCGGTGTGCCCGAGCGAGAGACGGTCCCGCGAGGACATTCGGAGCGAACCTCCTCAACTGCTCCTGACCAACTTTGCGATGCTTGAGTACCTGTTGCTGCGTCCGGACGACCAGAGAATTTTTCGTCACGGCAAAGTGCGACACGTGGTCCTGGATGAGGCTCACAGCTACACAGGAGCTCAGGGCATCGATATTAGCCTGCTGATGCGCAAGCTGAAGCGACGGTTTGGCAGTTCCCTCAAGTTCATTCTCACCAGCGCCACCCTAGGAGATGACAGTCCAGACGCCTCCCAGAGGATCGCTGAGTTTGCGACCCGGCTGACGGGATCTGAATTCGACGCTGGCGATGTCATTCGTGGCGTGAGGCAGGACGATTTCGAAGTGGCATCCTCCGTGGCTCTTCCAGCGTCGGTCCACACGAATCTCGAATCTGTGGCGGCTGATGACGCTATCGCCACGGCGCTGAGCGCCACCGCTGCGATGCGAGGAATGCTCAAACAGTGCGGGTTTCAGGTCCAAGTCGGCGAAGGACCGCGGTCAACGCTCTTTCGTACTCTGAATCCCCTCACGGTCGTTCGACGGGCGCGTGAGCTGATCATCGCGAGTCCGAGATCGATCTCAGAATTGCATGGCGCACTGTCGGGTGAGGGGCTGGTCGTATCCCCTCAGTGCCTGGAACGGCTGGTCGTTCTGGCCACGAACGCCCGCACGACGGAAGTGGACGGCGTGCCGCTGCTATCGGCACGGGTGCACCAGTTCTTCCGTGGCGTAGCGGGCGCGTCTGTCTACCTATCGGGCGAACAAGGGACCGGCGGACCAGATGGAGTGCTCGAACAACTCGTGCTCGAAGACCGGCGCACTGCCGATGAAAGGGGGCGACATCCCGTACCACTCTCGGTGTGTCATTCCTGCGGGTTCCCGTTCGTGGTGGTCCGTGAGGATGGAGATCGCTGGGCGTACCCAACGATGAACGATGGTGAGAACCGCCTCGCGCTGACCTGGGTGAGCCCAGAGTTCATGGTCGAGCGGGAACCCGATGACCAGGCGGAGGCCTCGGAAGAGGTCGGCGATGATGTCCCTTCTCTGTGGCTGGATACCGAGTCGCGGGGTCTGCTTCGTAGCCGCCCAACCTCACCGGCCGACACGCTCGTTCAGATGTACGTGGTCCCGAGTGCCAATGAGCAGGGTGACATTCAGAAGTGCCCCTGCTGCGGGGCGGGGCGGGGCGCATTCCCCTCGGCTGCTCGATCATTCATTACCGGCGATGACGCTCCGACGGCTGTACTCGCAGAAGAGTTGCTGAGGCAGATGCCGGTCCAGAATGGGTCGAAGCCCGCTGGTGGTCGGCGCTTGCTGGCGTTCTCGGATAGCCGCCAGCGCGCAGCCTTCTTCGCCCCTTATCTGAGTCGAACCGTTGCGGAGGCGTCATTCGTGGAGCCAGTGCTGACGGCGATCTCCCACGCGGACGCCAAGGGCGAGGTCCGCAGCATTCCGGAGTTGGCGGAGGCTGCGGCCAGACACGCCAAGGCGAGACGCTGGGTGATCTTGCGCACGACCGATGACGATGGCTACGACTGCTACGAGGTGGCAGAATCCGCAACGCTACGTGGCGCAGATGAGCGCAAACTCATGCGTGAGTGCGCCCTCGTCCTGTATCAGCACTTGACGTCGACGCCACTTCAGCGGACGCGCTTGCCTCGCCTCATGCTCGCCGCGCCGCACATGGAGCTTCGGTCGGCCGATCTTGACGCCCTGCGAAGCGGCGTGCCAGCACTGTTCGGCGATGAATGCGCCGGCAGCGATGCGATCCAGCGCGTGTGCGCGTTTCTGATGCGCCGGTACGCGATTACCTTCTCGCCGAGCGAGATTCAGGCACGCGACCTGCTGCCGGGACGCAAAGGACCTCTACAGGTCGCGGTTCACAAAGATCCCGCGGGATTGAGCCGCGATGGCATGCGGCCCTTGCGATGGAACCCCTACCGGGCCCCCTCCCGTCATCGAGGGACATCCATAAAGCGGAGCCACCTGCGAGATGTGCTTGAGAAGGCGTTGAACCTGTATGGACCGGTGTCCGAAGCGTTGATGGACGAGACGTTCGAAGCGTTGTGGGACGTGCTGACAGCCGAGGGAGGCGCGATACTACATGGGCTCGGCACCGGCCTATTTCAGGTTCCCGCCGACGCGATTCTGGCAAGCGGCAGGGGACCGTGGTACCGCTGTCACTCTTGCGATGCTCGCACCGTGCACGCCATGGGTGGGCAATGCGAGGTCTTTGAGTGCAAGGGTCGACTTGTGGAGGTCGCCACAGCGCAGGAAGGAGCGCCCACTCGTCATCTCATCCGCCGGTACAAGGCCGAACCGCTGCCCTTGCGTGTGCGCGAACATACGGCGCAACTCAGCCTGGAGCATGGTCGAGAATACCAAGACGAGTTCAAGACTGGTGCGTCCAATGTGCTGAGCTGTTCGACGACCTTTGAAATGGGTGTGGACATTGGCGACCTGGACTCAGTGCTGCTTCGCAACGTGCCGCCATCGACGTCGAACTATCTGCAGCGCGCCGGGCGAGCCGGAAGGCGGAACCAGTCACTGGCGCATGCGGTGACATTTGCTCGGTCTGTGCCGCACGATCTCCACCACTTCTTTCGGCCACTGGATATGGTCGCCGGTCGGGTACCGGTGCCGACCGTCCATACGCAGAATCGCGTGTTGACCCAGCGGCACGTGAACAGCCTGCTTCTTGGACGGTTTCTGCTGTGGTTGCTGGAATCTGGAGAAATGCAGAAGTTCGACAAACAGCCACGGTCGCTGGGGCAGATTCGAGCGGGTGACACCGACAAACATCTGGGCTTCTTCCCAAAGACCGTCGATGGTCCCGCTCGTCCGGCGGACCTCTTCTCTCCGTGGTGCCATGATCACGCCCACGAGCTCACTGCCGAGGTCGGGGCGTTCATGCCCAACATCCCGGGGCTCACTGCGACTGATGCGATCGCGCAAGCAAGCGACAGCCTGTTCGCTCGCGATTCGAATGCGGCGGATCGCACCGCGTGGCATAAGGGGCTTCGAGCCCATCTGCGTGCCTACGAGCTTCAGCTGAATGAACTCCGGGAAGAAGCCGACAAGGCATGGAAGGAGGGTGATCGCAAGCGAGCGACGGCTCTCGCGTCCGCCTCGGAACGCGTGGAACGACTGGCCTCAGACGTGTGCGATAGGAGCGTGATCGACTTTCTCGCTGGCGAGCATTGGCTGCCGAACTATGCGTTTCCACAGGATGTTGTGCAACTGACCGTACGGGCCGGTGACTTCCGGAGCAAGATGCGATTGGAGCGGTCGCGGGATCAGGGCATTTCTGAGTATGCGCCCGGTGCGGAGGTGATCGCAGATGGATTCTCGCTGACGAGCGTGGGAATTGATCTCGAAAGGCGTGAGCCGCGGCTCGAGACTGTTAGGTTTCTTCCCGGTCATCGCATCTCGATTGCGCTCGCGCAAGAAGGGCAGGCCACGGCGGGCCCTCAGGCTTTCCACTTCATACAGCCGCTGGGATTCACGACGAGCGCCTCCGAGAGGCCGGCGCCGCCAAATCTATTCCGGCGACGGCCGCCACCAAGTACGGAAGTCTTCCTAGCCGAGGGGGCTGACGAAAGCGCATTTGTGCCATGCGCTGGCCTGCGAGGTGTGCGGTCCGCTCTGGGAGCAGAGTCTCGCTTGTTCCGTGCCAACCTCGGAAAGCAGAAGCGAGGCTTCCATGTCTGTCTGCGCTGTGGGGCGCAGCGGACTGTCGGCGGGCGGGGTCCTCATGAGTCTCCCTGGGGTGGAAGATGCACCGGCATGTTCCGTCCATTGGCCCTGGCGCACGACTTCTCGACATCGGTGCTCCAGGTGCAGTTCAGTGGCGGGAGTATTTCTGAAGTAGGGGACCTGGCCTTCTGGCACACGCTCGCGGCGGCTATTGCCAACGCGGCGTGCGACCTCCTGGAGATTTCCAGAAATGACCTGGTATGCGGTTTCCGGGCGAGTTCGGAGTCCGGCAATGAAGGAGAGTTGTACCTCTACGATCGAATACCGGGCGGAGCCGGGTACGCAGAGCGCATTCAGGAGCGATTGTCCGAGGTGATCACCAAGGCCATGCGCCAGCTCGAACGATGCGAGAATCCGCAGTGCGATCCCAATGGAAGCTGCTATGGATGTCTACGCAACTACTCCAATCAGTTCCATTGGGACCACCTGCAGCGGTCCGTGCCCCTGGCTTGGTTGCGGGGTCTGACTGGCGCGGGCGGACACGGAGCGGCGCTGTCCCGCGCGCGATAACGCAGAGCCTGAAATTCCAACGTGCCCCGTCAAATGACGCCCAAATCGCCACATACACTTGCCGGCGATGCCTTGGAGAGACCCGCTCGGCCGTCCAATCATGGCGAATTCGGGCGTGAGCGACGGAGCCCCGTTCGATCCGGGCTATCCCACCCTCTATTGAAGGGCCGGTTGCAAACGCAGCCGGCCCTGTGGTTTGCTGGAGACGCAGCCTAGAGACCTCGGCTGCGCTGGCGTTTGCAGGCCACTGTTCTGCAAGGACTTGGCGAAGGGGCCGATGTGCGGCCTTGTCTCCGCTCGCTGCGAGGTCATACCCGTCGTCTCACCCGCTGCGGGCGATTTCACAACGGTTCGTGCGACGTCTGGCGGTCATGGCACGCCACGGGCAGGCTCCCATCGATATGGCGACCCACCGGCCATGCTCGGATGACATATGCTTCAGGCGATGTCACGACACCCGCTGCTGCCGACCGTCACTGTCGATCGCTTTCACCGCGCACGCCGGGATGGATGCCCGTGATTCAGCACGAGATTGAAACCATCCTGGAGGCGGACAGATTCAGCATGCCCGCGCTGGTCCGCAAGGTGTGGCCTCTCGTCGAGGCACACCCCGAGATCGCAGCGCTTATGCCGCCCTTGAAGCAGAAGCTTCAGGGACACTATCCGAAGCTGGCCAGCGCGATCCTGCGCCACGTGTTCCTGATCGAGTTGGTAAAGGTCCCTGCGATTGAGACCACCAAGTTCCGTTCTCGTTGGTACGAACAGCTCACTGGTGATCCGCGTCAATGCACGTTCGAGGAGTGCGTCACCATCGCGCGTGATCTGCTGGCGGATCTCGGGGCTGGCTGGCTCGATTTGCCCGAGAACGGCGAGCTCATGCGGCTCTGCATTGACCGTTCACTGCTGCCTTACGAGGTACCGCTCGACTATCAGGATCGTCCAACGGACGGTACTCGCATTCACCGCCGGGGCAACCTGAAGTGGGTGTCAACCTCAACGATGCTGCGCACGATGAAGCTCAGGAAGTACCTGACGGACCCGGCGACCAGTCCGGACGCTCCGTTCTTCCGCAAGGTACTGGAGGACAAGATCAAGGTCAAGACCTACCTGACGGATCGTGTGTTGACTGGTGACCACAAGACGAATCGGGAAAAGAGGTGGGAGGTTCATCCTCGTTCTGTCCACTTTGCTGCCAGAAAGACGTGTATGGCCATAGAATACACGTTGGTCCAGCAGTTGTGCATGTTTGACGGGTTCCCGCAACGGTCTCGCGAAATGCTACAAGCTCAGGGTGTGCTGGCACCGGACCTCGCTCCGTTCCGGTGTCCGATCACGCTCGACCCCATGTCGTTTGCAGAGTTCCACGACAAGCTTATGAACCCGTCTCATGGCAAGTCCGACTTTCAGGTCGGTCATCTGAACCCCCTTAAGCTCGACGATCCGAATGCGACCGCGTCTGGCCACTCACCGGAAAACATTAGCTGGGTGTCAGCGGATGGGAATCGCATCCAAGGCAGCCTGGGGCTCGCCGAGGTTCGCAATTTACTCCGGCGGGTTGCGACCAACTACGAGGCACGAGGCTGGGCCTGATTACCCGGCGCCGGCCACCGCGAGTCGAGCATCGCGGGCAAGTTCCCGTGCTTCAACACGCTTTCGTGACGCGGTCTTGACCATCTCGGTCACGCTTTCCCGCGTCTTCGCGTCTTTGGGTATCGGCAGAACCAGCTCGTGAATCCGGTCACCGAGACTGTCGATGATGTCCTGGGTGAACTGCTTTGAACGGATCTGGCGCTGAACGACGGGGGAGCTCAGGATGGCCAGCAACAAAAAGGGGTCGACGAGGCCTTCATTATCGTTCACCCGGATCTTGTAAATATGGCTCTGGTAGATCAACTCTCGATCATTCGGCGTCACGATGGCGCAGGTGCCGACCAGGTAGGTGCCATCCTTCACCATAAGTAGGTCATAGGCCCGGACATCCTGTTTGCTCCTAATCCGCTCAAACGTCCTCCGATCCACTCCGTGCTTGGGATCGGCCTTGATCTCCCAATTGCTGATATCCGATGTGCGGATAAACGGAATGTCGCCCGTGCCATAAGCGAGTTTGCCAAGTTCGTCGCCGGTGGCAATGGACAGTACCCCGCGTTTGACGAGATCGCCAAATCGCACTAGATCGTGCGTGCGTTCTAAGGAAGCCAGTTCGATGACGATCTGTGGGTCGTAGTACCGCGGACACAGCACATTGTCCACGATGTTCTCCCTGTCAACCAGGAAGCCGAGCGTGGATGCAGGAAGATTCCTCTTCGCCCGGTACGCCTTCAGGTTGGCCGCGATTTTCGGCAGATCATTATGTGGAATGACGCGGGCGCGCGAGTCGTGCCCACACCACTTCGCCTCAGCCATGAAGATCGAAGGCTTCCGCTTCACCCGCTCCGTCCGCTTGGTGGCGACGAGCAAGCACGTTTTTGTATGGGTACCCCCCTTGCCAGACGTCTTGAACAGAGCGTCCGGCATGCCAATCACCGCTTCGACCTCTGCGGCATCCGACAGAAACTCCATGACATGGCGATAGGACTTGTTTGACAGGATGCTCTCAGGCAACACCATGCCGAGCCGGCCGCCTTCCTTGAGCAGTGACAGGCTTCGTTCCAAGAATAGCACCTGCGGCGGTACCTGCGACTGAAGCTCGCCCGTCGGTACCCACCGGTTCGTCTCCGGATCACGTCGCCATTTGCGAGCCAAACTGAAGGTCCGAAGGACGTCAGGTCGGGCGGCAACGATGCGGACTCCGAATGGCGGATTCGTCAGCAGCACATCGAATCCCTCAGCGGGAAGTTCGCTCCGAAAATGTGCGCTTCCATTCTGCAGCGAGACGCTGTCCGCGCAATGAATCCTCGGGTGTCCCGTGGTTAGCAGAGCGACATGGAGCCTCGCCAACTTCGTGAGGTACTCGTCCTTATCGATGCCGTACAAGTGGTTGGAGACCAAGGCTCCCAGCTCGCTCGGCTTCACGCCCTTGTCGAGAAAATGGCGCGCCGCTGAAGTGAGAAACCCGCCGGCGCCGCATGCGGGATCGATGATGGTTTCGCCTGGCTTGGGATCTACCGCTTCCACCAGCAGGTCAGTCACGGGCCGTGGAGTGAAGAACTGGCCGGCGCGACCCCTCGATTCGCTACCGACGAACACCTCGAAAGCATCGCCGATCGGATCAGTCGACGCGTCGACCAACGAGAACGCGCACTGTCGCATCACTTCAGCAATGGCATCAGGCGCCAGCAGGATCTCAGTGTCCTTAGTATACAGGTCGGGGAAGTCCTTCCGAACCTTGGCGAAGATCCCGCGAACTTGCTTCGCGAGCGTGAACGGTTCGAGGTCCGCCAGCAGTTCGCCCGTCCGCCCCATCTCCGCATAGAGCTTGCAGAACAGACATTTGAGCAGTTCTTCCAACAGCGAGTCATCGCGCGTGGCGCCAACATGCTGCCCCGCGAGATAGTTCCGCAGATCCCGGAACGCTTCCTTGGGGGTCTTCAGTTCGGGAATTAGCAGGGCGGAGTCGCCGTTCAGGTGGTTTCGCTTCGCCATCGTGCCTCCAACATCATCTGCAACACAGTGTATCGTCGAACACTTCCTGTGGAGTATAGCCGGAAGACGGCATCCGTTTGGGTTTCTATCGAAGGGAGCCCTATGCCGCTCCAACGCCGGCCGCCATGGGTCTCCAGGCTCTCCACAACGCTCGCGCGCGGTTAACCCGCCCGCGCCGAGTTCGGACGTGGTGTCCGGTTTGCAGCGCGCGAGCGCGAGGCGCAGCCGCTGATCCCCGCAGAGGAGGCGGCTGGCGAACGGCGGTCGCCGCCTTCCGAGCGGCGCGGCCACTTCCGGTGACTCTCCGCCACCCGCGTTTTTTGCCGCGCCAATGCGGCTCGACCCGCTTGGTTAACGCCGCGCGAGCGCTATCATGCCCGGTTCCCGATTAGCCAACGGTTCGAAACCGTTCGGATCGGGGAGTTCACGACGCCGCCGCGAGTTTTCGGCGGCGTTCTTGTTGACAGATCGGGCTCAGCGGCCACCTGCCGCACAGGTCGCGCAAAGTGGCGTGATTCCAAAGACTTGCGCCGCTGGCGCCGCGAAGCCCGCGCTCTCTTTTCCGAAACGCCCGATCGGCACCCCGATCCAAACCCCGGGGGTTCGGATCGTCAATCGACCCCAACCCTCTCAAACTCTCACCCTCTCTGGTTGACAACCGAGTTATTTAACAGCAGGGTTCGGATCGGACCCCGAGGCGAACACGGAAATACCTGCGCGCGAAGTCCGGGTTGCCAGGTTGGGTGTACGCGGAAGCTACATTCAGGGGCGGTTCGAAGCGGGCGCAGGCAGTAGCCACGCAGCTGTGCGGCCTTTCAGTGTGGGGCGATCGGCGCGGCGATCTCCGGCTGGGCGCGGAGTGCGCCATCCTCCATCTCCAGGACGCGATCAAAGACATCGAGCGCGCGATGGTCGTGGGTGACGACGAGGACGCCCGCGCCGTGTTGGTGGCCGAGATCGCGGAAGAGTTGCATGACCTGCCTGCCGCGCTCACCGTCGAGCGCGGCGGTGGGTTCGTCGGCGAGCATGAGGCTGGGTCGGTTGGCCAGGGCACGGGCGATGGCGATGCGCTGCTGCTGGCCGCCGGAGAGCGCCCTGGGCAGGTGATGCGCGCGGTCGGCCAGGCCGAGCGTTTCGAGCAGTTCCATGGCGCGGCGGCGGGCCGCGCTGCCTCTGACGCCCGCGATCTCCAGCGCGACCTGCACGTTCTCGCGCGCCGAGAGGAAGGGTATCAGGTTGGACTTCTGGAAGACAAAGCCGATGCGCTCGCGGCGGTAGCGGCGCACGTCCACGAGCACGCGCGAATCGCGGTAGACCGGCGTGCCGTCGAGGATGACTTCGCCCCGCGTCGGCGCATTGATCAGTCCGACGATGCCCAGCAACGTGGACTTGCCCGAGCCGCTCGGGCCCAGCAGCGCCACGACCTCGCCGCGGTTGAGCGTGAAGGTCACGTCGCGCAGGGCTGTCACCTCGGTGTTGCCGCTTCCGTAGATCTTCGTGAGCCGGCGGGTTTCGATCGCTGGAGAAGGCGAGGAGGCGGGCGCGCTCATGAGAGCACCTCGTTGGGCTGGACGCGCATGGCCTTCCAGATGCCCAGCACGCTTCCGGCGAGGCAGAGTACGGCGACTGCCGCGGCGAGCCAGGCGAGCATCTCTCCGGTGATGATGACGCGGCGCGGGAAGAAGGGATACACCTGCATCCCCACGAAGTACGCGATCACGTATCCGATCGCGCCGAGCAGGAAAGCCTCCTGGAGCACAAGGCCGAGGATGATGCGATCGCGGGCGCCGATGAGTTTGAGCATGGCGATATCGTGGATCTTGTCCAAGGTCAGCGTGTAGAGGATCAGGGCCATGACCAGAGCGGAGATGAGCACGAGCAAGGCGCGAAAGAGCCCGATCTGCCGCCGGGCCCGGTCCACCGGCCCTTCGAGCAGGAGGGAACGCTGCTCATCGCCGGTGTAGGTTGAGACATCGGGCCAGCCTTCGAAAGTGGCGCGGACGACGTTGCCATCCGCTCCGGGCGCCAGATCGACGAGGACCGCGCTCACCATGGGTGGGGCAATGGCGGGCAATGTCGACGCGGGCTGGCGGGCGCGATCGAGCAGCGCCGGCTGTGTCAGCGCCAGGTCGAGGTCGTGGGCCCGCGCGCGGCGCGATTCGCGTTCGAAGCGCACGGCCTCGGGCGAAAGGTCGAACTGAATCGACTGTGCGTCGCGGACCGTGAAGAACGCCAGGCCGTCGCCGCCGGTTCCGACCATGTGCCTGGTGATTCCCACCGCCGTGAAGACGTCGCGCCCGAGTTGCAGTTGCTCGCCAACGGCGATGCCCAGTGACTCATCGGCAATGAACTCGAAGCGCCCCTGCGCCAGCGGCCGGCCGGCGATGAGGGGAATCCACCCTCCGCGGTCCTGAGGCCACGCCAAGCCGACGATCACCATTCGCATCGGACGCCCCCGGTGCGTACGTTGAATCGTGTGCGTGGCGAATCGGCGCGCGTTCTCCACGCCGGGCACCGCCAGCGCCCGGTCCTCGAGGCTGGGTGACAGGCGCGAGACTTCTGCAAAGGGGCCGCGGGTCTCCGCCTGAACGAGCCAGAGATCGGCGTCGAGTTCATCCACGAGAAGCGTGGCATCCTCGACGATGCCCTGGTAGATGCCGCCCATGCCCATGACGATCATGAGCAGCAGGCCGATGCCCACGGCGGTGAGGCCGAAGCGCCCGAGATTGTGCCGCACGTCGCGCAGAGCCAGGTTCATTGCAGCGCCACCTTCCGGCCGGCGCGGAGCATTCGTTCGGCCGCGACATCGGCGGGTCGCAGAACCACATCCCCGGCTTCGAGGCCGCGCGTGATCTCGACGAACGCGCGACCGCGCAGACCGGTCTCGCACAGCCGCCACTGCGCCCGCCCCTCTTCATTCACCCACACGCCGCCGACCCCTTCGCGGGCGAACAGGTATTCCGCCGGAATGGCGAGCGCCTGCGGAGCGCGATCGGTCGTGATATAGACCTCGGCGCGCTGGCCGACCGCCCAGGCGGCGGGCAACTCGTCGACGACGACCTCGACGATGAACTCGCGCAGTTCCGGATCAACTTCGCGGCCGAGTCGCGCCACGTGCCCGCGGTACTCGCGGTCCGGCTCGGAGCGGAAGACGATCCGCGCCGGTTGATCGACGTGCAGCGCCGCCATCGCCGTCTCGTCCACCCACGCCGACACCCAGAGCGTCCCGGTTTCGATCAGGCGGAGAATGGAAGATCCCGGCACAACGATGTCGCCGACCTCACGATCACGCCGAACGACCAGGCCCGAAAGCGGGCTGCGAATCACCGTGTCGTCCAGTTGGGCGCGCTGCAGGTCGAGCGAGCGCTCTGAGGCGGCCAGCGCGGCCCGGGCCTCGACGATCGCTGCATCCGCCCGCGCCAGTTCCGCCTCGGCGATGGCAAGTCGCTCGATGACGCGATCGCGCTCTGTTGGCGATGATGCGCCTCGAGCAAAGGTGTCGATCACCTGCTGGTGCTCCAGCCGGGCCTGAGCGAGCACCGCCTCAGCCCGCTGCCGATCGCTCTCGATGCGATTGAGCGCAGCGCGATTTACTTCGACGACGGCTGCGGCCACGTCGATTTGCCGCGTGAGGTCAAGATCGTCCAGACGCACGAGTACCCGTCCGGCTTCGACGGCATCGCCCTGATCGACGGCCAGTTCGACGATTCGGCCCTGAATCCTCGCGGAGACGGTGCTTGAGACCCGCGACTCGAGCGTTCCCGTGCCCATCGTCTCGACCATGAGTTCACGTGCCTGTACTTCGAACCCCTCCACCGGAACGGCGCGCCATCGGACCTGCCAGAGCAGCGCGAGCACGGCCGCCGCAACGAGGGCGGCGAAGATGGTTCGGCGGGCCAGTGTTCTGATCATGGAGTCCTCCGCTCCACACCGCGGCTGGAAGCCGAGGCGCACGGCAAGTCAATCGCGTTGTGGATACTCTGGTCGATTTTAGTCGCCGCCGGCCGGCCCGCATGCACCAGCGCAGGCCGACCGCCACGCCCGCGCGCCACGATCGCCCTGCGGTGATTGACACAGGGGTCTGGAAAGGTACTATATGTGGATAATCAACTCCGATAAACCGCGCAGTTCGGCCAATCCGCTTTCTTTCGAACGGCACGCACTTGGGGCAGGGCCGATGATTCCGCGGCGTGGGTCGGCCGCACTTGGATCTGCCTGCGGCAAGCCCCTTGGGAGCGTCGCCATGTTCCTGCTTCTCACGCGAGTCTTCACCCTTTGTCGGCCTTCTACACCGGGTGGAATGGCGAGACCGACGCCGTGGGCGGTTGGCTGCGCGCGCGGGTCATTCACCTCGCTGGCCGAGACCTCACACCCATGAGTCGCGCCGCCTTCAGGGGCACTTGGTGGCTGCCCGGCGGGCACGGACAGACGATCTGGCCGCTGCTCGCTGGCCGTGTCCGCCTTGACGCGCGCTGCGAGCGCCTCGATCTGCCCGATGGCGACTTCGTCCGGCTGGACTGGGTGGGGCGCGCCGGGCCGATCGTGGTCATTCTCCCCGGCCTGCAAGGGGACATGAAATCCTCCTACGTCCGGCGTCTGCTGCGACAGTGCGAGCGGCGCGGATGGCGCGGCGTGCTGCTGAACTACCGCGGACGCGGCGAGCCGAACCGCTTTCCGCACAGTTACCACTGTGGCATGACGAGCGATCTGCACTACCTCGTGCATCACCTGCGTCAGCGCGAACCGCACACGCCGATCGCGACGGTGGGGTATTCCGTCGGCGCAAACATATGCCTGAAGTGGCTCGGCGAGAGCGGTCAGCGCGGCGATTCGCTTCCGGTGGTCGCGGCCGTGGGGGTGTCGGCGCCATTTCACCTCGGCGTCGTGGCCGGGCGGATCGGGCGCGGCCTGTCGCGCGTATACCAGTGGTACCTGCTGCGCAGCCTCCGCCGCGACATTCTGCGGAAACTGCAGTTGATGGACCTCGGCCTGCCGCTCGATCGCGGGGCACTGCGCCGCATCCGAACCTTCTCGGTCTTTGACCGATGCGTCAGCGCGCCGCTCAACGGGTTTAAGGATGCGGAGGACTACTACGCCCGCACGCGCACGGATGTGCTGCTGCGGCACGTCAACGTCCCGACGCTGCTGCTTCACGCGCGCAATGATCCGCTCGTGCCGACCCATGTGATTCCCGAGCCGGGTGAGATGTCCGACAAGGTGACGCTTGAGTTGATGCGCAGCGGAGGGCACATGGGGTTCATCGGCGGCCGCTGGCCTTGGGCGCCGCGCTTCTGGCTCGACCAGCGCGTGCCCGAATATCTCGCCGGGTTCTTCACATCCGCCGCATCAATCGCGCCGTCGTGAGGTTCCGCAGCGCCTCCCGACGCGTGGCCCCTGCCGTGCGCAGCGCCTGCCGGCGCCTTCGCGCGCAGTTCTCCCCACACTTTGCGTAGTTAACCAGTAGCGGGCCGCACGGCCCGCCGAGCCAAGCGTCTCGGACGCTGTCGTCCACTCTCCGCCTTCGGAGCGTGCCGATGTACCTGCGCGATGATGATCCTGGTGAACTGACGGCCGGCGAGCGGCTCGACGAGATCGCCGGCATTCTGGCTGGCGGCGTGCTCGCCATGCACCGCCGGGGTGCCGATTTGGCGGCCCAGAACTGCCCCCCAGATGCGCCTTCGACTTGCCCTGACCCTGGCCCATGCTCGGACACTCATCGTCCCGCTGGTTCACGAGGTCGAGAGCGGCGGGAAGGAGGTGACGCATGGGATTGAACGTGGGCAAACTGCTCGCCGAACTGGAGCGGACGACCGGCACGGAACAGCGCCGACGGTATGCCGACGTGTTCGGCGAGAAATCGCGGTCGGGCAACCATCAATGACGTTCCGCACTCCGCGCGGGTGGACCAAGAGGCGATTTGACATTGTGGCGGATGGTGTCTTTTCTGATCATGGTGTCAGTGGGATAGTGGCCCTTGGAGAACCCGGGCGGATGGCACAGTACTCCCAGAAGCGAATCCTCAGGAGCATTTCAAAGCCCCTGCTCCAGCGCTATTTCGAGAGCCGTAGCCTACTCAGTGACTTCGAGTGGGACGAGTACGAGGACGGCGATCCGGCTCCGATCATCGGGGCTTTGGACGCGCTGGAGCCGATCACTCAGGACTCCGTTGATATCGACCTGATCACCGTCAACGAACTTGCTACCGATGGCGGGTCGCGGCTCATCTACGAAGACGCGGTGTTCTGGAAGCGCCGTTGGGCGCCTCAACTCGACGGCATGGCCAATGACTGCGAGCGAGCATTGCTCGCGCTCGTCGAGGATCGAAAGCTCGTGGAGCGCGTTCTGGGATACAACGAGATTGACCGCTTTGCGGAGAGCCGGTGGCAGCGATGGACCGTGGGAAAGCGACTTCAGGTGGAAGATGACGAAGAGCACCGTGATAGACTCGGCCAGACACTCCGTGCAATCTTTAGGGTTGAAGGGTACGGTAGGCGGTGTCACATCGAGACGGTTGAACGACGCGATCCCGACCGATTCTGCTGCTTCGCCTATCCCGAGAGCCGTCCTAAGACCGATCTCGGCTATGACGATCAGGATCACTTCATACGTCACGCAAGACGTACGGCTCGCGAGATCATTTTTGTCTATCGGAAGGAGGACGGCGTCCTCGAGATGGTGGCGGGTGGGGATAAGCAGCAGAGGGAGCAAATCGCAGAGGCGTTCTGCAAGGTGATGCTCGGGCTGAAGGCGCTCCCCGATCCTCAGTCGAAACCACCCTACGACCTGTCTGTGTTGAAGCGAGGCGACTTCACTTTCGAGACGAATCCTGCGGACAACATCGCCGGAGTCGAGATTCGACTTCTCCGATTCGATCTCCCGGGCAAGGGATATCGGCGACTGGTGCTTTCAGGTCGCGCGACACCGGATGTGCCTGATGTGCTTCGTGCGCTGGTAGATGAAGCCATCGACAAATCAAAGGTTCCGCTCTCGACACTCCACGTTTCCCAAGCGAAGCTATGTTTCAAGTTTCGCGGGCAGAACGGATCTCGTGGCAAGTCGCTGACATTTGAGATCACCTATCCGGACCGGTGCAATCTCAAAGACCATGGCTACGACGCGGTGGCAAAGAAGTATCTCGTGAAATGGGGGATCGCACGTGTCTGAGCCGCTGCCTGAGTTGCTGATTCGAATTGAGCATCTGCGAGATGGCGTGCTAACGCCACATGATGCGCGTGCATGGCCGCGGGAGTGGCTCGCGTCGATCGAAGCAGTGGGAATTCTCACGCCGCACGAGCAGGCGGAAGAGATCATCTATGACGGGTGCGAGCATGAGTGTGTGGTGCCGAACCTTGGATTCGAGGCGCACCCCGACGATCCGGAAAGATTGGTCTGCGTTCACCGGTGCCTGCATGGCTGCGGCGTCGCCTTCTTCGAACCCCGCGACTTTGAGCAGTGGCGATTCAGTCTGGTTGGACTGGCTCGGGCCGTGGCCACCGCGATCGACGCATCCGGTATCCTCATCGTAGATGTTCCGGGTCGAGTCGTGCTGGTCGGCGGTGCGGGTATCGGCGGACAGGCTTGCGAGGTGTTCCTCGGCTTCGGGCTGGGGCGTTTCGACGCGGCCGCCATCGCTGCGACCGCAGAGCGGCTGACCGCGTCGGAGCGTCCGATTGTGCTTTCCGTCGGAGTGAAGCCCGGCAACATCTGGTCGGTCGGTACGCGCCCGCGGACTGCCGTGCTCGCGGAGCATGCCGTTCTGGAATCCGGCTGCCTCAGCCTCGATCTAGCCCGCATCTTCCCGACACCGGGCGTGGTCGAGGTCAAGCCGAGCGATTGGCTCACCGTTACGGAAGCGGCTGAACTGCTGGCAGAAGATCTCTCGTGGCTGACCATCGAGAAGGCTAGAGCCAGGGTATCAAGGGCCGCCGGAAATGAACTTTTCAAGACCAACGGCCTCGAAGGAACATTGCGCAGGATCGAGCGGCACTCATTCAGCACGTGGCGCCTCGAACAGCGCAACAAAGATCTGGCGAAGGATGACTGGTAGCCACCTCGCTGCGCGGTGCGCACCGCGCTCCGCCGCGAAAACGACCGCAAAACCGCGCAATAGCCGCACCGCTTGCAATCCGCAACCCTCGTCCCTACCGTCGTTTACGAGTCTCGCGCTCGGGCAAGGTTCCTCTGTCGATCCGGTGGTTGCGGGTTCGAATCCCGTCCGCCTCGTTTCACGCCCCTGCCCTGCAGGGGCGTTTCTTCTGCGCCAAATGAGCCCGGCGCCGTTGAGCCGCAAAGGTCCTCGCCCAGACACGCGGCCGCAGAGGCGCGGCCCCCCTCACTCGGCTCTGAGCGCAAGCCGGGCTCGGGCCCACTGTCGCCAATGCTCGGTCTCGCCGCGAATGGCAATCTCAGCAAGCAGATCCGTCGTCCGCTCATCGGCGCGGCCGTGGCGGAGTTGGAGACGGACGAGCGCCTCGGTCGCCGCCGTGTGCCCGGGGTAGACCTGCAGGGCCGACTCGCACGCGGCCAGCGCCTCATCGATGCGGCCGGCGCGCTCGAGCGTCAGCGCCAGGTTGAGCCGCGGATCGGGGTGGCCGGGCATGAGTTTGCGGGCCCACTCGAATTCGTTCGCGGCTTCGTAGAGCTGCCCGCGCTGCAGGTGAATGACGCCGAGGTTGTTGTGCGCCGGGCCGTGGTAGAGGTCAGCGGTGAGGGCTTCGCGCAGCAAATCCTCCGCCCGCTGCGGATCGGAACCGGTCAGATCCGCCGCCTCCGCTGTGAGCCTTTGGGCGCGCATCGAGTCGCGCTGCGCGGCGGAGACGCTCTGGTACGGACCGGCGGGGCGCGGAGCCGCGCATCCGCTGCCCATCATCATGCACCCGAGCGCGGCGATCAGGAGTGTTCGATTGACGGCGGGGTTCATGTGGCGCTCGATTCCGCAGGTCAACTTCCTGCATAGTAAACGGCGGTGATGTGCAGGCGCAGGTCGTACGTGTCGTTCTGTGCGTCGCCGCGCCGATGGATGAGTTCGAGTCGATCAGCGCTCCACTGATGCTGCAGGAGCAGCCAGTGGTGCAGAAAGCTCCCGATTTCCGCCGGGGCCAGCGATTCGAGATTCACGGTGAGCGATTGGCGGCGTAAAGGGAGGTTCTGCTCGCCCGGGCCGGCAAGAGGGGTGTCAGCGCCTTCGCCGATGCCGCGCAGGCGCGATGAAGGGATGCCGGCTTCGACCAGGGCCGCGTTGATTTCGGCGAGCATATCCGTCGTCGGCCGCTGCTTCCAGGCCACGACCTTACGCCGAGCGCGCAGGTCGATGATTTCGGCGGCGTCGCGCTGGAGCGCCTCGACTGAGGCGAGCGCAGCGTCGTAGCGGTCGCGTGCAAGGCGGATCTGGCGAAAGGCCAGAGCGATGAAGAGCGCGGCCGCCGTCACGCCGAGCGCATTGATGATGCCAGGCCGCACCGCCTTCACAGCCCGCCTCCCGTTGCCGGCGCTGCGCCTGATGGGCGCGGATCGTGGTCAGCGGCCCGACGCCACCGGAGCGTGAGGCGCACGCCATCGCCGGTCGAATCCACTTGCGGCTGCCTCGCCTGCCATCCCGGAAGCGCCTCGAAGGCGCCCGCAAAGCGCTGCGCCTGCTCCGGTGTGGGCAGCACGCCGATGACCGTTATCGCGCTAGACGTAATGCTGATCGACTCGGTGCGGACTGGTTGATCGCCGGGCCACTGGCGCAGCAGCGCTTCGAGTGAACGCGCCGACTCGGGTTGCGGGAGCGAAGTAGATCGCTCCGCGCGCGTGGCGCGAAGTTGCCGCAGTTCCGCCAGCAGGCGCAGCGCAGGCGGCTGACTCGATGGCGGCGCCGAGGCGTCCAGCAGGCTCGAATAGACGCCGCCTCGCATCTCGTCGAGGTTGGCCCGGGCGGCATCAAGCGCTGTGATGCGCCGCTGCGCTCCGAGCCAGAGCACGAGCAGCAGCAGCGCCGCAATCGCGATCAAGTCGCGCCGCGCCGCTCGCCGAAGTCGCCGCAGCGGCGCGGGTTCGAACGGACCGGTGAGCAGATTGATCTGGCGGCAATCCAATGGCGCATCACCGATGATGTCCGAAGGCGCGCACTGCGGCGCAAGCGTGAGCGTCGCCGCGGGGAGCTGTTCCAACTGCGTTCGAAGAATGCCGCATGCGATGAAGCGCCGCCCTGGCTGGGGCAGGTACACGGCCTGAACGTCCTCGATGGGGCAGGGAAGCATTTCCTCGAAGAGGAATCCGAGCTGCTTCGGATCCGGCCGCGATCGGCCCAGGCGACTGGGCAGCGCCGAAGTATCCAGCACACCCCAGAAGAAACGCTCGGCGGGCCAGACGAGATGTTCAGGGGCTGTGGGCCGCGGCGTCATGGCTCACTCTGTTCTTGGCGCGCGAGCAGCATCGCATCGATTGATTCGCGCGGACCCGAAGCGAGCGTCCTGATCGTCAATCTGAACTGCCTCGACGGGCCGCGCAGTTCGACGCCGCCCGCGTCTACGCCGATGATCTGCAGTGAGCCGATGCTTTCGCCGGCGCCGGCAATGTGCAGTCGATCTGAGGTCGCGTCGTAGAGCGCTGCGAGATAGCGGCTGCCTTCGGCCACGATCGCGATGAGTTCGAGATTCGGCGGCGGCTGGGGAGGCTCGGCTTCGACGGCCGCGATCGGAGAAGGTTCGGGCGCGTGCCAGAGGTTGACATCGAAGACAGCGAGGTCAATCGCGCGATCGGCCCGGTGCTCGCTCTGCGCGTCTGGTGGAGTTTCCCTGCCCGCCAGTCCGACACTCGAATGCTGCGGCGGTGGGATCCGGACGGGCCGCAAGGCCCAGGTCATTGTGCCGCAAAGCACCAGCGCGCCGGCAATCAAGACTGCCGCCCGTCGTCTTGCCCAGTATCGAATTGGATCAGTCGGGTATGACAAGACGCTGCACGCACTCCCATCTTCCGGAAGATTGTCGGTAGACACTCCACCACGACCGGCGAACAAGCCCCACGCGGACATCGATGCGCAGTGCCCAGCAGGCGCTCGCGCCGATCAGCTGCACTTTCGCGTTGAGTTGAGCGCCGGCGTCCTCGGCGACGACGGCTGCGGGCAGAGGCCCAACCCGCCCCTCGCGACGCGCGGCGAGGATGAGTTCGATGCCGCCACGACCGGATTGCCCGAAAGCGGCTTGGATGAGCGGCAACGGCGCCGTGTTCACGTTGATCGATCCATATTCCCCGACGGGATGCGTGGCGATCCAGGCGCCGGGCGAAGACGCATCCCGCTCGTCCGGCGACGGGAACGCACTGGGCAGCACCGGGCCACCTGCATCGAGAGTGAACTGAGCTACCTGATCGAGACCGAGAGGCTTTGAACGCGGCCGGTCGGAGGCGACAGGTCTCGCCCGCTCGAGAATGCGTGCGGGAACGGCAGCGCGAAGCGGTGAGCCGGTGGCGATCACCTCCCACGGCGCCATGCCGCACTGATCCCACGCCGTGATGCGCACCTCATATTCGCAATCGTCGAATTCCCAGTGCTCGTGGAGGACGTCAACGCGTGGTGTCGGCGCTTCAACGGGGAGAGCGACCTTGCCTGACTCGGTGGACAGCCAGTTCTGAAGCGGCCCTGCTTCCAGTTGAGTCCGGATCGAATCAGCAACCTGTCCCTGCTCCGAAACCCGTTCATCCATCCCGGCGAGCAGAGCGCGCTGCGTGAAGCCGAGCGCTACGGGAACGATCAGGACGATCATCGCGAGTGCGAGCAATAGCGCCACGCCACGACGAGGCGGACGACTCGTTGTCAAGGAGATCAGGGCCATGTGAATCTCCTGCTCAATGTGTCGCCGTGGCGCGAGACGATGGTCACGCTCAGGACGCGATCCTCCTCATCCAGTTGGACTTGCCAGTCGGCGACGCCGCTGAGCAATTGCCGGTTCACCGGTGATGTGGATCGCGCCGTCGACGTGATGGCGACTGCGAGCGATTGAGCCGTGCGGTCGAAGCGGTACTCGTGGATTCCAGGACCGGCGTTGTCCGGAGACTGCGTCGATGTGCTTCGAGTGCGAATGCGAAGGCGC
The DNA here is from genome assembly GCA_020852515.1 of Phycisphaerales bacterium. Classification (NCBI taxonomy): domain Bacteria; kingdom Pseudomonadati; phylum Planctomycetota; class Phycisphaerae; order Phycisphaerales; species Phycisphaerales bacterium. Next base: position 97,278 of record JADZAS010000037.1, on the reverse strand, counting down.
GCCGGCTCCTGCGCTTCGACGCGCGGCCTGAGCTTTGCGTTGCGGGCGGTCGCTTCGAAATCCCCGCACGCCAGATCATCTCCGATCCCATCGAGAACGCGCATCGCTGCCGATCGCCATTCGAGCCGCGGGCCTCGCTCCGCCGAAAGCCGGGCCACCGTCACGAGCCATGAAGTCAGCAGCGAACACAAGACGCCCAACAGCGCCAGGGCGAGGAGCAATTCGAGGATGGTCATGCCACGTCGCTTCATGGAGCCGGGTTCTCTCTTGGAAGTTCGATGCGGCGCCAGATGAGGAACTCTTCGCATGAGAATGCCAGCCAGGCGTGCGATGGCTTCTCGGCAGTCGACTCATGTTCGACACGACGAATCCGGATCGACGCGCGGGCCGGAAGCCCGGGCCAAGGCATCAGAAGTTCACCACTTGCGTCGGCGACGAGGCGCTCACGCAGGCTCGCATCGGCGAGAAGGTCATCAGCCGCGTCATCGAGCGCCATCATGTCGATGGATGCCGCGTCGGTCGCGGACAGCGTGGTCATAGCCGGCACACTGCGCAGCAACGAAGCACACACACTGCTGAGGATCGCCAGCACCACCGTGGCGGCGAGCACTTCGATCAGCGTCATGGCGCGACGCGATGAGCATTTCACGGCCCGCCTCCGTTCGCATCGAACCGACTGATCTCGCCGGTGAGACCGTGGACGAACCACTGCTCCGAGCGACCTGACGAATTCGAGATCTGCAATGTCGCGTCGGCGCTGCGGCCGGTTCGGTCGATGAAGATGCCGTCAAATTCCTGTCCGCCGCCTCCCTCGAGGAATCGAATGAGTGTGGAACGAGGGCAATCAAATGAAGCCGACCACCGTCCCTCGGATGCGGACGTGGTGCTGGCGGCTATACGCGCCCCGCCATCCAGAAGGCGAATCACGACCGCGCCACCTTCGGTTCGCGCGGCCAGCCGGGCCTGCGCATCGAGATTCGCAATTCCCCAGCGAGCTGATTGCAGCGCGCCCGCCTCGTCTGCTCTGCTCAGCGAGACGACTGCAGTCGACGAGATGAGCCCCAGCAGCACGACCACGGCGAGCATCTCGATCAGTGTGAATCCTCGCTGCAATCGCGAATTAACAACTCGGACGATCATTGATCCGCCTTCCCTCGAAGATTCGCAGATGACAGATCCGCGTTCTCGCCTTCGCCGCCCGGCTGCCCATCGGCTCCGTACGAGAGAATCTCAAAGGGATGGCCGTCAGGGCCGGGCATCACGTAGAGATACTGGCGCCCCCACGGGTCGATGAGCTGATCGGCATTCACGTAGTACGACGCGGCCGGTGTCGCGTGCGGAGCGCTGAGCACCGCCAGACCCACTTCGTTGCCTGGCCAGTCGCTCTTCTCGATTCGATACGTCTCGACCTTGCCCGCGAGCAGGCCGATGCCGCTCTTGGCCAGTTCGTGCTTGGCCTTGCCGAACGTGCCGGAGAAGCCGACAAGCAGAGTCGTGGCGATGAGGCCGAGGATGACCACCACCGCGAGAATCTCGACAAGCGTCATGCCGCGGCGAGATTGCATCGCGCGCTGAGTCACCGTATCACCTCCTGAAGCCGCGTAAGCGGCAGCACCGCCGCGAGCACGACCGTGCCGACCAGAGCAGCCAGCGTCAGAATGGCCGCCGGTTCGAGCAGAGTCGCCAGCCGGTTGATCTGCCGCTCGGTGCGGCGTTCATCGCGCTGCGCCATGCGCTCCAGCGTCGCCTCGAGTTCGCCGGCCGCCTGGCCGCTGTGGAGCAGGCGCCTGAATTGCGCCGAGAACCAGAGCGGATCGTCGAGCACCTGCGCCAGATCGGCGCCTGATTCGATGTCAGCTGCGGCGCTGGTCACCACGCGATTGAGTGCGATAGGTAACGTGGTCGAGAGTACGCGCAGCGCCTCGACGGCGGGCACACCGGCGCGAAGCAGGTCTGCGAGATTCTGCGCAAACCGGGCCACCGCCCAAGTGCGTAGCACTCGCGGCGTGCAGGCCGTAGCAATTCGCGCCGCATGTGGCAACCGCCGAACCGCGGTATGAAGGGCCATGGTTCCGGCGGCGATGATCAACACAATGAGCGCAAGCAGCACCGCGCCCCAGCGAGCTGCCAGTTGGCCGCCCGCCATAACCCAACGTGTGAGAGCAGGCACTTCGATCTTCGCCGTCGAGAGCAGATTCGCAAGGTCGGGCAGCGTCTTCACGCTCAGGAACACGGCGACTCCGACGGCGGCCACGGTGATAATCGCCGGATAGGTGAGTGCAGCGACGAGCTGATGCCCCAACTGACCGACTCGCGCCTCCCGCTCGGCCATGTGCTTGAGCACGCCCGGCAGCATTCCACCGTGCTGGCCCGACTCGACCATGGCGCAGTCGATGCCGTCGAACCACGACGGGTGATGCGCCATCGCTTGGGCGGGGCCGGCGCCGCTGCGCATCGCTTCACGCCATTCGATGAGCATTTGTCGCCGCGAGCGCCCGCACCAGCGATCCCGCTCCTCGCCCATCACCTCAAGGCATTCGACGAGCGGCAGCCCCGATTCGAGCAGCGAACATAAGCCCTCGAAGATCTCCGCCCGTTGATCCCTGCGGCGCCGGCGGAGGTGGCGGTTCCAGGCGTGTCGCAGTTGAATCGGCATCGCGATCGGCTTGCTCGCGCGGCGCAGCTCGACGACCTGCCAGCCGATGCGACGCAGCGAAGCCCGGACTTCCACCGCGGACTCGGCCATGAGTTCACCGCGGCGCGGCGCCAGCACCTGCCCCGCGTCAGTTCGCACCGCTGTGTAACGCCAGAGTTCCATCGCAATTCCATTCAGACCATCTGCACCACGCGGTGCACTTCGAGCGGCACTGTCTTGCCTTCATCCACGAGGCGCTGCCCTTCTTCGCCGAGTGTCCGCATCCCCGCTTGCCGTGCAGCGGCTCTGATCGACGCGAGGGCCGCGCCCTCGCAGATCAATTGCCGCAACCGCTCGTCGATTGGCATGAGCTCGAACAGTCCGGTGCGGCCCTTCAGTCCCGTGCCGAAGCACTCATCGCACCCGGCTCCCCGGCACGTCTGATGCGTGGTGCGCACCAGACGCTGGGCGAGCACCGCCGAGAGCGACGCACTCACCAGGTATGGCTCCACCCCGAGGTCCACCAGACGCGTCACAGCGCTTGGTGCGTCATTGGTGTGCAATGTCGAGAAGACGAGATGCCCGGTCAGGCTCGACTGGATCGCCACCCGCGCCGTCTCGGCATCGCGGATCTCGCCGACCATGATGACATCCGGGTCCTGGCGCAGGATGTGCCGCAGTCCCGTCGGGAAGGTGATGCCCTTCTTGTTGTTCACCTGCATCTGGCTCACCGCCAGCCCGACCGTCGAGAGTTCGTACTCGATGGGGTCTTCGATCGTCATGATGTTGAGTTGCGGTGATGCCGTGAGGCGCAGTGTCGAGTAGAGCGTCGTGGTCTTGCCGCTGCCCGTGGGGCCGGTGACGAGGATGATGCCGTTGCTCTGCGTGGCCCGCGCCAGGAACGTCTGCGCGACGTCCTCGCGCATTCCGAGCCGCTCAAAGTCGCACAACTGCTGCGCGCTGTCCAGAAGTCGCACGACTGCTCGCTCGCCGTAGCTCGTGGGCACCGTGCTCAGGCGCAGATCGACCGGTCGGCCGCCGATGGTCACGGTGGCGCGTCCATCCTGGGGAATCCGATGCTGGGCAATGTCCATGCGCCCCATGACCTTGATGCGGCTGACCACGCCGGAGGTCATCTCGGCCGTAAGTTGGTGGACATCGTGGAGTACGCCGTCCACGCGGTAGCGCACCACGGTCCGATCCGACAGCGGTTGAATGTGAACGTCACTGGCGCCCTTGCCCAGCGCCTCGAAGAGCAGCGCATCCACCAATTGGATCACCGGCCCCTTGCCCTGCGTGCTGAGCAGATCGCGATCCGCCTGCTCGAGCCAGCGGGCGACGGCCGTTGAACCCTTGTCAGGCGCGCCCGATCGATCAACGCCGGCCGCAGGGGCATTCCACCCGCCCGCCTTGCGGTGCTGCGCATACGCCTCGTCGATCATGCGTGCGATCTGTTCTGCCTCTTCAATTGTCGGCCGGACTCGCATCTGGAGGAACGTCCCGACGTTGTGGATGGCCGCGCGACTCGTCGTTTCACTCACGAGGAGTTCGAGTTCATCATCCTCACGACCGGTCCCCAAGATGAGATGCCGCCGCGCGAAGTCACGCTCGATGCGCTCAACGAATTCGCCATCCACAGTGGGAGCAACCGGCATGCTTCCTCCATCTTCAGTGAATCACGCGCGGCTCGACCACCGGCCATCCGTCGTCGATGCCGCCGGCCTCCATTGGTGCCTCGCTGAGGTAGCGCAGGTCTTCAAAGTCCAGCCGGCGCAGCACCGAGGGGCGAATGAAGATGTAAAAGCGGCTGCGACTCTCGGTGCGCGAGCGGTTCTTGAAGAGTTCGCCCACAATGGGAATCCCCGCCAGGCCGGGCACCTGCGACACGCCCTTGCTCCGGCTCGTCACTTCGATCCCGCCCAGGGCCACGACGTAGCCATCCGGGATCGTCGCGATGCTCTGCAGCCGATTCTCCTGCCGCGGCGGCGGCAGTGACGGGTCCGCCGACTCACCCACGAACGCGCTGAGCGTCACCGAGTAATCCACGATGAGGTGATCGCCCTCGGCGATCTGGGGCTTGACCGTCACGACGGTGCCCGCATCCTGCGTCCCGCCGAACGAAGTCGTCGCGATCGTGTCAAAGGCGTTGATGCTCACAAAGGGCTGCTGGAGCACGGAGTTGAGCGACGCCTGCTGGTTGTTGTTCACCAGCACGCGCGGCACGTTAAGCGATCGGCCATCGTTGACCGTCTCGAGGGCGCGCACGACCACGCTGAAATCACCCGGGCTGAGCACCAGTGCGCTCCCGCCGCGCGCATTGCCGACACTGCGGATGCCGTCGGTGACGCTGCTCAGGCCAAAGAGCGAGGAGAGTGTGATGCGCACGTCTCCGCTGACCTCGATCTTCTCGAGTTCGACGCCGAGATCGAGCGTCTGGCTATCGGTGAGACTGACGATGAGGATCTCGACCATGACCTGCGGCTGGCGCACATCCAGTTCATCGATGAGCCGGCGCACCTGGTCGAGCAGGCGCGGCTCGCCCATGGCGATAATGGTGCTCGTCGCTTCGTCGGCGGTGAGTGTGAGAGCGGGAGTCTCGGAGTCGCGCGGCACCTTGGCTGATTGGGCCGCGCCAGTGTCGCGACCGGTTGCAGGCTCGGCTGGCGTTGGCTGTGGTTCGGTGCCCGGCACGGTGCGCGGCACATCGGGCGACATAGCGGACCCCGCAGGATTGGTCGAATTCATCTGCGATTCGCCCGACGCAGCAGCCTCGGTGATCACCCCCGCGCTCATCAGCCGCTCGAGCACGCCAATCACTTCCGCAACCGGCCGGTTGCGCACCTGGAAACTCCGCATCGGCCGCCTCGACTCGACGGGCGCCGCGTTGAGCCGCTCGACAAGCGCGTGCGCCTGCTCGTGCTGATCTGGCGTAGCGGTGAGGATGATCGAGCCGGTGAGTTCATCGCGCACCAACCGCCATTGGTCTCCGGCTGCGCCGGCGGGCTTGACCGTCTGCTCCACCAGGGCCGCGACTTCGTCGAGCCCGAAGTAGCGCGGGCTGTAGGTGCGCGTCTCGACGGCGGGAATTCGGTCGAACTGCTCGATGAGCGCCCGCCAGGATTCCACCTCTTCAGGCAGCGCGATGAGCACGACCGCGCGATCGCCAGGCTCGGCTATCACGCGACCGAATGCATTCGCTCCGGTGACGCCGTCCCGCGCCGCGGCGATCGAACTCAGCATCGCAGCGAGACGGGCCGCGGGCAGATGCCGCGTTGCGATGCGTTCCACCGTCGGGGCCGGCCCGGGAGTGTCGATGCGCTCGAGCAACTCGACCGCCTGCCGCACGCGCGGCTGGAAGTCCGTGATGAGCAGCAGATCACTCTCGCCAAGCGTCACCACGGATCCGCCAGAGCGTGACAAAACAGGCTTGAGCGCTTCAACGATCCTCGCCGGCGACTGATGTTCGACCCGCTTCACGACAGCGACGAACCCCGCCGGCGCGCGCGATGCGGACGATCCGATCCCGACCAGCCCGGCTGCATCTCCGACGCGCACAACGCTGAGCATCTGATCGCCCTGCTGCCCGGGTACGCTCACGGTCGTAAAGCCGCGTAACGCCAGAATCCGGTTGGTCAACTCCCACAACTCGGCATCGGTCAGAGAATCGGTGAGTCGCAGCGTGGCTCGTCCCTTGAGCACTGCGGCGTCGTACTCGATGGCCAGACCCATGCGCGCAGCGCAGAGATCCACCAGGCGGGCCAGGTCGACTTCAGCCGGCAGTTGAATCTGCGGCGGCGGGTTGACCGCAGCAAGCGCTGCCGACGAGGTCGTCACCGACCCGATTGCTACCCACGCCATCGCCTTCGCTCGCACAAATCGAATCCGCCACCGCCTTCCTCGCCGCGTGGAATGCCGACGCACTCAGTACCGATCGAAAACGCCATGGATGAGCGCCAGGTGTGCCGCGCGACGCTGCTCTGCCAGCACAACGGGCCCATCGAGGCGCACGCTGTTGAGGCGCTCCGCCAGCTCAGGTTTGAGTTGCCGGCCAAGACGGGCAGCGCGACGCTCCGCCGTCAGGCAACGCTCAAGATCGTTGGCTTCCGCCGCAGCGCCCGACCCGAACGAGAATGCCCGAGGGAGCCGAAAGGAGCGTGTCGTTTGGGAAGCGTCCCAGTCGGTGCGCAACTGTGGGGCCAGCCCCTCGAATGCCACTTCGACAAGTCGAGCCCGAATCACCGCCGCACGTTCTTCGGCCCCCCGCACGCTCTGGACCGCCTGCAGATACTGCGAGCGAAGCGACTGATCATCTGGATCAAGCGAGAAGACCTCCGCCGCGGCCGCGAGCGCCGCCGCCGTCTCCTCCAGATGCGTCAGCGCGAGGCTGTACTCCGCCCGAATCTCGCTCGCTTCGCTCAGATGACTGAGGATGAGTTCCGCTTCAGATGCATCGCAACCGGCGACCGCCAGAGACTCCGGATCGAGTCCGACTTCAATCGCCAGGGTTGAGACCAACTCCTGCCCTCGAAAGGCCGAGCCGGAGGACCCGCGATGCGTGGTTAGAGACACGCCAAGTACACCGAGCAGCATTCCGCACACAAACACGCTCTTCATGTTCGCTCTCCGTTCTCATGATGCGATTCGGCCGCGGCCCGCGCCACGTCTACACAATGACGCGCTTCGGCATCAATGTCAAGCCGCAGACACCATTTTATTTTTTCTCTACATATTTCGGACGCGCCTCGCACGGTGGTAACTCCTGTATTTGCAGCCGGCTCCGTGTACCGCAGCGTACCTGAGGACCGGGCCCGGCTATGCACATTCTGTCGTCTGTCGTCTTGACACATCTCTTGCCATGCGGATACATTGCCAGCATCTGTGCATAGTTTATGGACACTCCACACTATGTACGGCAGCGGCATCCACCGGAGCTCACGTGGCTGTATTCAAAGCTGTTTACCGTAGCAAAGGGCGACACGCATGCATCTGTGCACACGAGTTCTTAGCGGCGTTCGAGGTTCGCAGCGGTTCATCGCCCGGCTCTCACAAACGGCAGGCAGGCTGACGGCCCCGGCTCCACTCGCGGCCGCTGGCGCAATCGCCTTGATGTCGCTTGCGCCCCGGATCGTCTCGGCCCAGAACCCCTGCACGGAGTTCGTCGCGTTCGGGCCGGATACGGAGTTCTACGTCACGTTCGAATTGTCGTACGAGTACGCATTCATCGACGAGGAAGACACCTGCGAGAACGCAACCGGCTGGACGCTTAAGCCGTACTTCACTTGGTGGGAGGCCACCGCGACACTCGCGAATCCAAGCGAGTTCTCGCTATGTTCGTGCAACGTGTGGCACGACAATGTGACGCCGCTGGTCGAAGACTGCCAGGATCAGCAGTACGCGTGGACCGATCCCGGCCTCACCATCACCCACTGCCCCTCATTTCTCAATCGCGAGTCCGAGTGGACCATGCAAGTGGTCGACGCTCCGTTTCCTACCGGAGAAAACCTCGATCTCTACGAGCAAACCAACACCTGCGAGATGGCGCAGTGGGTGGACGTGCCGTATACGTTCAGTACGATCGATCTGGCGTGCCCGCCGGACCTTGATCACCCCGGCGAGGGTCTTGAGATCTGTGTCCGCAACAGCAAGTGCCGCATCACCGTCATCCCCAGCAGCTACATCAGCTGTTCTGATTTGGACGCTTCGGGCTACTTCCAGCTCATTGCCTTTGATCCGGTGCAGCACAACAACCCGCGCCAGGCGTTCAACGAGGAGGCCTGCTGCTTAATGCTGGCCAAGGCTGCCAGTTGCGATTCGGCCGAGCTCGGGTATTGGCTGATGCAGCTTGTTGCCGTATATGGTGACTACTTCCATGGCGAGGCGCCCACGCTGTCGGATCTGTTTCAGTGGATGCTTTGCGCCTTCGACCCTTCGCAATTGGTCCTCAGCGAGAGTCCGACGAAGGATCCGGGAACGCGAACCGGCGATGGGAGCGGGTCGGCCTGCCCGAACCCGCTGCTGACCGAGCAGCCGGTCCACGTCGCCTACGGCGACAAGTGGGAGAGCTTTACGGATGCGGCAGTTCCGCTCGCGGGTGGATCGTTCACCATCAGGCGAGACTACTCCAGCCAGCACAACTACTCGGGAGCGAATCTCGTCGGTCGAAACTGGACCGCCACTCCATTCTGGTTCATTCAGGAGGTCGAAAGCGGAGAGAACCAGGTACCCTGGTGCAACACGCCTCCCGTTTGGGACAAAGTCGAGTATGTGCAGGGGCTTGACCAACTCTACCGCCCCGCGGGCCCGACCAATCTGTTTCTGAAGTCAACGACACTGACGATTGACTCGGTGCAGTACTCGGTGTGGCGGCAAACAGAGCCTGGCGCCTGGGAGATCGACTATCTCGCCAGCGGTGGCCAGAATGTTGATGCACACGAAGTCGGGCTCATGAAGCAGCGCCGCGACATGTACGGCAACTCGTGGACGTACAACTACACGGACTTTGGCGCGTCTCCTCCGGTCGCCAGGCTGACTTCGATCGACTGTCGAAGCGCCGCGAATCCCGCGAACCCGGATGCCCAGATCAGGTTCTTCTGGAACACGAGCGATCGATACGGCTTGGACGGCACGCTCACGGGCATCCAGATCGTGCGCTTCACGCCGGCCGGTGTGCCCATTCAAACGCACATGATCGAATACCTGTACCAGGCGGACGAAGATCCGAATCAGTTTACCTCCACGGAAGTGGGAACCGCAGGCGATCTCATTCAGGTCATTGTGCGTGAAAGAGTCGACGGTGAAGGCACGGGGGGCGAGCCCGCCGACCGAGTCCGCATCACACAGTACCGCTACCACGACACATCTGTAACCAGCCGCATCAGCAGCGACGGGCGGCTCACCGTCATCGGCAAAGACCATCAGTTGAAGATGATCATCGGCGCCGAGCAGATCGAAGCATACGCGGAGGAGTTTGGATACACCGACGTCGAATCCGCTGCCGCCGCTCTGCTCATGCTCGACGACGGGGACGAACTTGGTGCACCGGGCTCTCCCAAGCTCATCGACCTCGCTTCGAAAATCGTCGCGTACGAAGAATCCGGCAGCAAGGTGTCCCGACAATATGTGCAGACCGGCTGCGGATGCAGCGGCAGCTCCGGCGAGTCCCAGCGGTTCCAATATGCGTACCACGACCCGCAAGTCGGTACTCTCAAGACCACGCAGATCGACGAGTACGTCGGCGGCTCGGCCTCTGTCTACCGCTACCACTTCTATGACTGGGCTGACCTCGGCGAAACCGAAGCGCCGACGCCCTATCTGATGCAGTATGCCCTTGTCGAGCCGGGCGCTTCCGGCGACCCCGACGGCCGCATGTGGGTCACCGCCTACGAGTACACGGCCCTGCGCGAGACGGCATTCGCGATGATGCCATCCGCCGTGTCCGACTACACGATCGGCACGGCGTCAACCGAAGCCGACTACGTCGCGAGCACCACCTCCGGCCTCGTCTACGCCTACACCTACAGCGATCACCGCGTGCAGAGCCAGCGCCTCCGCGAGGGCTACGACTCAGATCCTGCGAACTACACGAAGATCTGGGACTGCGATTTCGACGCGAACCGACCCTGGCTCGTCACCGAATTGCGACGCTATCGAACGGAGTCCGCCTCCCCGACCGCTGATGAAATTGAAACGACGACCTTCGGCTACGCGTTCCACTCCGGCGACGCCATCAAGTGGACGAGCATGGCCAGCGAAGCCGAACTGGCGGCCGAAAACGGGCCGACCGGCACCGGCGACGTCTACTCATCCGCCGAACTCTTCGACACGCTGGGCAACAACACGTGGTCGCTCGCGGCCGACGGCGCGCTGACCAAGCGCATCTTCGACGCCTCCGGCGCCTACGAGCCAGCCGGCAAGGTGCTCTCTGTCACCCGCAACTCCGACACAACCGGCCTGCCGTCAGCCATCAACCTGCCCACCCTGACGAACAACGACTGGGACGGCCGCAACAGCGACGGCGGCTCGCTCACCACGACCTACGCGTACGACATCGCCGGTCGGATTCGCAGCATCACGCTGCCCGGCGACGTAACGACCTACACCTATCGCGAAATGCGGCCATTCGCCGGGCGATCCACGCTCGACACCTACTACGCCGCCGTCATCCTGCCCGCGACCAACGGCAGTGAAACCAACGGCCCTGCGAATGTCACCTGGTTCAACGTGGATAACGACGTCATCGGCCGCAGCGATTACGCCATCGACAACATCGCCAACTACGACCCCGCCGCAGGTGACTACAGCCTTGGCACGCAACTGTCGCGCGCGGAAGTGACGCACTCGCTCTCGGGACTCGTCGAGTCGACGCTGGACTGGTGGGACACCGGCCACAGCCCCGAGACGACTTCGATCGAGTACGACGACCTCGGCCGTGTGCAGTTCATGACCGACGCCAACGGCACAATCACCGAGTATCACGCGTATGACGTGCTCGATCGCGTGCTCGAAGTGCGCACCGGCACGGATGAACAGAGCATGGACACTGTCGCCCAGTTCTTCTACGACTGGGATCACACCGGCGAGCCCGAACAGGGCCAGGGCGATGGCAACCTGACGCTGACGCGCCTGTTCACCGGCGAGATGTCGGGCATGAACCCGGTGGTGCGCGACACCGAGGTGCACTACGACTTCCGCAGCAGGCCGATGCGCACCATCTCCCCGCTGCCGCCGCATGAGATCGTCGAGTATGACAATCTCGATCGCGTGCTTGAGCAGGCGCTGTTCCAGATCGAGCCGACCGACATCGACCAGGACCTCACCGACCGCGGGCTGTACGTGAAGCGCGAGTTCAGTCAGCGCGGCCTGCCGTATCGCGAGTCGATCGCAATCGACCCGACGGCTGTATCGCCGTCATTTCTTGAATCCAACCGGTGGTACGACCCGGTGGGTCGGCCGGTGGTGATGTGGGATCCGAACTGGCCGGTTGTGAAATCGGATTACGACGGCATGGGCCGAATGAAGACGCGCTACGTCGTGCACGATGGTGAGTTGTACGACCACGGCCCCGGGCGCGATGGTTCGCCGCCGATCGACAACCAAGGCGAAGTGTCCGGCAGCATCGCGACCGACGAGGTCATTGAGCAGATGGCGTATGAGTACGACCGTGATGCGAGTTCGCCTCGGCGGGGCACGCTGGACCTGGTGAGCACGTTCCACCGTCTGCACGATGCGACCGGCGCCGGTGCGCTGACCAAGGACACCGCCGTTCCGCTCTATGCGGGCTTCTATTACGACGACTTCCGCAGGCGCATCCGCAGCGCCAACTTTGGCGTCGGCGACGGCTATACGTCGAACGAGTTTGAGAAAGGCCAGAATCCACCCGCCGACTGGCCGCCGTCCACCACGCCCGACTACGACTCCTATTTCTGGAACAACTTCATCATCGAGGCCACGGCGTACAACGCGCGCGGCCTGGTCGATCTGCAGATCGACTCGCTGGGCAAAGAGACCAAGTTCGCCTACGACATGATGGGCCGCCGCGTCGCCGTCGTGGAGAACTACGACGACACGTCAGGCATCGCCATCGCCTGGAGCGGCACGCTCGACCGCTGGGAAGTCACCGACATCGGCGATGAGGACGACGTGAATCGCGTCACGTCGTTTGTCTACGACGGCGTGGGCAACATCCGCAAGCAGGTGGCACACCTGCCCGAGACGACCGACCCCAACGACTCGGAAGTGCAGGAGACCGAGTACCTCTACGGCGTGACCACAGCGGGCGGCTCGCTGCTGGATTCCAACAGCCTGCTAGGCGCGGTCCACTATCCGGATGAGACCACCGGCGAGGCGGGAACCGGCCGCACGTACCAGGTTCTCTACCAGTACAACCGGCTCGGCGAACTGCTCAGCGTTGAGGATCAGAACGAGACGATCCACACCTACAGCCGCGATGCGCTCGGGCGCGTGACGCTCGACGCTGTGACGCTCGCACCGGGCAGCGATATTGACAATTGGGCGCTCTCCATCGGTGTGCAGTTCGACGACTTCGGCCGGCTGCAGAGCGTGACTTCATACACCGACGTCGCGGGCACGACCGCAAAGAACCAGGCTGAGTTTGCCTACTCGCCGCTCTGGCAGATCGAGCAGATCTACCAGGACTACGACGGCGTGGTGACCTACGACGGCAGCGGCGTGCCGACGGGCAACACGCGGCGCGTGCAGTACGCCTACGACTCGGCGGCCGTCAGCGCCGGCAACCGCAGCCGGCTGAGCACGCTGACGTATCCCGATGGTTCAGTGCTCGATCATCACTATGGTTCGCAGAGCAGCCTCGACGATGACATTGCGCGCCTCACGCGCATGGTCCTTGATGGCTCGCAGACCGATCTTGTGCTTTACGAACACCTCGGCCTGGGCATGATTGCTGCCGTCGATTACGCGACGGCGGATGTGCAACTGGATCGGACGGTAAGCCACAACGGCAAGCGGCGCACGCAAGCGTACCAGACGCAGAACGCGGGGGTGTATCCCGGCTGGGATCGCTTCGGCCGCGTGAAGAAACAGGCGTGGGTCGATGGCGCCTACACGACCGGTCTCGGTAGCCTGCCGAACCTGCCGCCGCTGATCGAACTCGACTACACGTATGACCGCACGAGCAATCGGCTCTCGATGAGCGATGCTCGGCCCGGCGCGACGTGGGTTGATCGCGACTTTGTCTATTCGTATGACGGTCTCGATCGCCTCGAGCAGGCGGACCGCGGCGCCGATGGCGGCTCGTGGTCGTCTGCGGTCGGCGGGCAGAAGTGGGCCCTGGACATGCTCGGCAACTGGGACACCTCGTGGCGCGACAGCGATGGCGATGGCGCGTATGAATCAACTGAAGATCAACTGCGCACCCACAACGCAGCCAATGAGATCGAGGACCTCACGCCGGTAACCGGCCCGCCGGCGCTGCCCTTTGCGTATGACGACGCCGGCAACATGACCGAGTCGCCCAACCAGACGGGCACGAGCACGATGTACTACACGCACGATGCGTGGAACCGGCTCACATCCGTCACCGTCGGCACGACGCCGCTGGGCGAGTATGAGTACAATGCCCTGCACTGGCGCACGGTGAAGCGGTCGCGCAACCCCGTCGTCGGCGGACCGGGCCTGGACGAGATGCGCCTCATGTACTACTCGGCCAACTGGCAACTTCTCGAAGAACGCATCGACCGCTCGTGGTCGTCGGGCTTCACTGAAGATGAGCGGGCCCAGATCGTCTGGGGCAAGCGCTACATCGACGATGCGGTGCTCCGCCGGCGCGATCTTGACGCCGATGACACCTACGACGAGGAGTTCTACTACCTCAGCGACGCCCAGTTCAGCGCCGTGGCGATGGTGGACTCGAGCAATGCGCGCGTGGTCGAGCGCAACACCTACGAAGCCTACGGCAAGGCGCGCCACCACTTCGGCGGCGATGTGAACAACGACGGCGCGGCGAGCGCTGCGGACAAGAACGCCATCCTGGCGACCATGGGCTCGGGAAACAACTCGATCGGTCAGGGCGGTTACATGGTCGAGCAGGACCTCAACCGCGACGGCGTGATTGACAGCAATGATCTCCTGACCCTCCAGGCGCTCACGGGCAACTCGGCCCAGGCGGCCCTGCCCAACGGCCAGGTCTCATTCAACTCGACTGGCAGTGGAACATCCCTCGTCCACGGCCCCGACAACCCCATCGCCTGGGACGGCTACGTCTTCAACCCCGAGACCAGCCAGTACACCGTCCGCTTCCGCTGGTACGACCCGGTCCTGGGGAGGTGGCTGGAGAGGGATCCGATCGGCTTCTATGGCGGCGCGACGCTGTACCTTTACGTGGATGGTCAACCGATCGGACAACTCGATTTCATCGGCCTCCTCGGCCCCGACGGGAAGGGAGGATTGAATGATTGGCTCTTCTACGCAAAGGAAGTGCTGTGGGGCACTGCGACTGACATTGGTGGCGATGCGTGCGATTTGGCTGTTGGCGCAAAGCGAACCATCGACTTCGTCGTCAAGGAGTCCGTGATCTATGTGGGAACGAGTCTGAACTTGATGGATGACGAATATCTGGAAGAGTCGCGTATCCACCGCACGCTTGAGACGGCGCGCCAGGACTCACCCGACTCGACCACTCCTGTTCTCGTCTGCAAGATAGGTTGGGGCGCGGCGAACAACTGGGCGGATGGAATCGCTACAGCAGTCGTTGAAGGCGATATGCACTCTCTTGGTGATTCCTTTCGGAATATAGGATACCTTGGCCTAGCGGGACGTGCCGCACCGAAGGCTGTAGGCTGCTTGACAGGAAGCACGGCGCGAGTGCGGTGTGGCATCTCTTGTGTTCGATATGGTAGTGTCGCAGAAATGGAGGCAATGGGACGCACCGGACTCTTGCGAGGTGGCAGGCCGGGACGAAACTACGTGACAAGGGATGTATACGACACCGGCCTCGACGCTCAACATTCGCTAGCCCTCGAACGAGCACCGACGCGGCGCGCCCGCATCGAGTTTGATTCCAAATGCAGTACGTGTCCTCCTACTCGGGTAAAGCCACAATTCGGCCAACCTGGGGGAGGCACTGAATTCACCGTCTACGGGCCGGGCGGCATTCCGATTCGCATCATCAAGATCGATCCGCTTCCTTTGGAATAGAGAGAAGGAGCCTCCGAAGCAAATGGCACTTCTGTTGAGCCGCCGATTCAGCCTCGCCGTGACCGATCCGTTCGAGTTCCATGATGAGAATCCATCGCCGATCTGCGGGACGTGCATCGCGATCGGGAGCCCGTCGGGCGGCAGTCAGATCATGAGGCTGCGGCTGGATCGCCCGGTGCGTCTCGACGGCAGCGTCTATGTCGGCGTTTCTCTGTCGCCTCGGTACGTTGGACAGTCCTTCGATCGCGGGCTCAACGAGCCTGCCGGACTGGCTGTCAACATGGTCTTCATGACTGAGTCGCAACTGTCGTCAGCCGCGTGGACCGAGTTCGACGCTCTCCCGGCGGCCGGTGGAATCGGGGCGCTGCGCAGCATCGCCTGACGGTCGGCCGCACGGCCGACGAGTGGCGATCGCTGCGCGTACCCCCAGCCGGCGCCGCCGTCTTCACGGGTAGTCGAGCTGGCCACACGGCCCGAAGCGCCCGAAGGCGAGGCGATCCGGCCAGACATCGTCGGCGGCCGGCCCCTCGATCCGGCGCGACAACTCCAGCGCGCACTCGGCGGCGCCGTCCATCTTCCACCCGCGACCGGTCCGCAAAGGGAAGGCACGCCGCTCGCGCTGCCCGGCCTGCGGCGTCAGTTCCGGACGATTCCACGGCCGTGACCGAGGCGATCGAACAGGCCGGGCCCTCGGCGGGCGCGGCCCGCCGGCTCGCACCTCGGAGCGGTCGACTTGATCGAGCGCGGGGGTTCCGCCGCCGGGGCGGGTTCAATTCCTGCCGAGGCGGGAGGCCAATATAGCTGACTCTGGTATCCGCAAATGTGGATAATGTTGAAGCCTGCGCCCTGGCCGCCTCCCGACGCCGCGGCGAGGAGACCCGGTCAGCGCGAAAGCGGCCGTGGAACGGCCCGAATTCCGCGCGGCGGCCGTCGGATGCGGCGCAAAAATGGCGCGACGCCGGCAGTGGCCCGAGAAGACCGGCTCAACAACAAACATTTTTCAATTTCTCAGCGCATAAATTGAGAAACGATAGTGGATAGGCAATATAGATGGTATTATGCACCCGCATGATCTGGTGGCCACTTGGTTGGGTGTCATCGCTCACGCGGCGCTTCGCCGGCGCGTCGAACAGCGCCTGCATAATCACGCCGCATCGCGGCGCGAGTGGTTCCACTTGAATCGTGAACATAAACCACCGCAGGCGCGCTGACGGCGCGTATCGCCGTAACCGCCTGCGCACAGAGGTACGGCACGTGAGCAAGCCGAGACATCGCAGGCGGAACAGCGGGCAGCCGCGGCGTCCACGCCAGGATCCTCAGGAGCGACTGGCGCAACTGCAGGCCAGGCGAAAGGAGATTCTCGCCGAACTGGCGCGCCTCGATGATGTCTTCGATGAGACGGATGGCCAGGGCTCGCCCAAGCGGGTCTGAGGCTGGCCTGCTCTCGCATCGCCCCACCTGTGGCTGCCTGATCGGCCACACCGGCTGCATAGTTGTCCCCCCAACTTCAGCGGGCCGGTCGAAATCGACCGGCGGTGGCGGCGCGCTGCGCCTGCGGCGTATACTAACCTGTGAACTCGGCGGCTCGGCCGAGTGGTTCCACCGATGCATCCCCAGCTTGCGTGCACCGGCCAGGCGAAGAGACCCAAACCGCAATTCAGAGGGCATGTCATCATGGCCGCACCCCGACTCACTCGGATTTCCACCGCTGAACTTCGACGCGAACTCGATCGCCGCGCCTCGCAACTGGGCCAGGTCGAATCGCGCCGGCGCCAACTGGAAAGCGAGCTGGCGCACATCGACGCGGAGATCGCAGCGCTCGGCGGAACAGCCGCCTCGATCCCATCGAGCGGCGCTCGCCCGCGCGGCCGCGTCGCGCGGCGCGGCGTCGGCCGCTCCAAGGCCGCCCGGACAAGGTCCATGAACAAGACCACGCTCACCGCGGCGCTGCAGGACGCGCTCAAGGGCAAGGTGCTCAGCGTGGGCGATGCCGCAGAAGCCGTGCTCCGCAGCGGCTACAAGACCAACGCGGCCAACTTCCGCACCATGGTGAATCTCACCCTGCTCAAGCGGAAAGACCTCTTCAAGAAGCAGGGCCGCGGGCGCTACACGGTGCGCTGACGCCGCTCGGTCGAGACTTGATGACGCATCTGCATCGATAGCGCTGCGCGCCGCTCCATGCGGCGTCGCGGCACGCCGAAGATGCGCGCCCACCGGCGCTGCAGGCACGCACCGTCTGCGCCGCAACGCCTCCGCCTCCACGTGGCGCCTCAGGAGCGTCGCGCGGCGTCGATCGGCGCTGTTACGATGAACCGAGATGCTGCTGACGATTGCCGCAACCCGCTTTCCCGATGGATCCCCCGCCACGGATCTGGGCTATCTGCTGCACAAGAACCCGGCCCGGGTGCAGACCTTCGAACAGTCGTTTGGCCATGTGCACGTTTTTTATCCTCAGGCGGATGAACAGCGCTGCCAGGTGGCGGTGCTGCTTGATGTCGATCCCGTGGCCCTCGTGCGCCGAGGCGGGTCGATGCGCGGCCAGCGCGGGCTCGATCAGTATGTCAACGACCGGCCGTATGTCGCCTCTTCGTTCCTGAGTGTGGCGATGAACGGCTTGTTTGCCACGGCCATGAACGGCCGCTGCAAGGAGCGGCCACAGCTCGTGCAGTGCGCAACGGCACTGGCCGCCCGCATCGCCGTCGTTTCCTGCCGCGGCGGTGAAGCGATGATCCGCTCGCTCTTCGAGCCGCTGGGGTACGAAGTGCAGATCGCGGCTCACCCGCTCGACGAGGCATTTCCCGAATGGGGCGAAGGTCACGTGTTTTCCGTTGAGCTCAAGCAAACGACAACTCTTCAGTCGCTGCTGCAGCATCTTTACATCCTCATTCCCGTGCTTGACAACGACAAGCACTACTGGGTCGGCGAGGATGAAGTCGAGAAGTTGCTCGTTCGCGGAAAGGACTGGCTCAAGGAGCATCCGCATCGCGAGTTTATCACGACGCGCTATCTCAAGTACCAGTCTCGACTCTCGCGCGATGCGCTCGCGCGGCTCACGGAGGGTGAGAACGATCTGGACCCCGATGCCGCCCAAGCCGAGCACGCAGCGGAAGAAGAAGCCATAGAGCGGCCTCTGAGCCTGAATCAGCAGCGCCTCGGATCGGTTGTCAGCGCGCTCAAGGGCGGCGGCGCCGCAAGCGTGCTCGACCTGGGGTGCGGCGAAGGAAACCTGCTGCGACTGCTGCTGCAGGAAAAGCAGTTCACGCGCATCGTCGGCGTCGACGTTTCGCTGGGCAGTCTGCAGCGCGCGGCGGAGCGGCTGCGCTTCGAGCGCATGGCTGAGCACCTGCGCCAGCGCATCGACCTGCGCCACGGTTCACTCATCTATCGCGACGACCGCCTGTCGGGCTTCGACGCGGCGGCAATCGTCGAAGTGATCGAGCACCTCGATCAGCCCCGCCTGCAGGCATTCGAACGCGCGGTGTTCGAGTTTGCCAAGCCGCGAACAGTGGTCATCACCACTCCCAATCGTGAGTACAACGTTCGCTGGGAAACGCTGCCGGCCGGGGCGTTTCGCCATCGCGACCACCGGTTCGAGTGGACTCGCGATCAGTTCCGGCACTGGGCGGGCCGCGTGGCGAACGAACATGGCTACCGCGTGCACTTCCTGCCGGTCGGTCCAGAGGATGCCGAGGTCGGCAGCCCGACGCAGATGGGAGTGTTCAAGCGCGATGCGCATTCCGCCTTCCATTCTGGATCGGAGGCGGTGCGATGAACATCGAACTTCCGGAACTGTCGCTGGTTGTGCTCGTCGGGGTTTCGGGCTCGGGCAAATCATCCTTTGCGCGAAAGCACTTCAAGCCCACCGAGGTGATCTCGTCAGACTACTGCCGCGGCCTGGTTGCCGACGATGAGAACGATCAGGCCGCCACGGGCGATGCCTTTGACGTGCTCTGCTACATCGCGGGAAAGCGACTCAAGAACGGGCTGCTTACGGTGGTTGATGCGACGAATCTGCGGCCGGAAGATCGGCGAAAATACGTCGATCTCGCGCGGCAGCATCACTGCCTGCCAGTGGCCATCGTGCTCGATCTGCCCGAGCGCTTGTGCCATGACCGCAACCGCACCCGCCCGGATCGCGACTTCGGGCCGCACGTCGTCCGCAATCAGCGCCTGGCGCTACGGCGCCACCTGCGGGGCCTGCGCCGCGAGGGCTTTCGACACACCTGGGTGCTGGAGTCGCCAGAGCAGGTGGACGCGGCGCTGCTTTCGCGCACGCCGCTGTGGAACAATCGCAAGCACGAACATGGGCCCTTCGATATCATCGGCGACATTCACGGCTGTTTCGACGAACTCATCGAGTTGCTCGACCGCCTCGGCTACGCCGTCCATCGCGAGGCGAATCGTGCGGAAGGCGATTGGCTCGTCACGCCGCCTGCAGATGAGCACGGCGCAGCGCGCACGCTCGTCTTCCTTGGAGATCTCGTCGATCGCGGCCCGAAATCGCCCGCGGTGCTGCGGCTGGTGATGCGCCTCACGGCCGAGGGCAAGGCCCACTGCGTTCCCGGCAATCACGACATCAAACTGCTGCGCCAGCTCAGCGGCAAGAACGTGCAGCTCACGCACGGCCTGGCCGAAACGGTTGCCCAACTCGATGGCCAGCCGCCCGAGTTTATCGAACACGTGCGTGTGTTCATCGACGGCCTCGTGAGCCATTACGTGTTTGACGATGGTCGCCTCGTCGTGGCGCATGCCGGCCTCAAGGAGGACATGCAGGGGCGAGGCTCCGGTCGCGTGCGCGAGTTCTGTCTCTATGGCGAAACGACGGGCGAAACGGATGAGTTCGGTCTGCCCGTGCGCTACAACTGGGCGGCGGAGTACCGCGGGCGGGCCATGGTCGTCTACGGGCACACGCCCGTACCGCAGGCCGATTGGCTCAATAACACCATCTGCATCGACACCGGATGCGTGTTCGGCGGATCGCTCACGGCGCTGCGCTACCCGACGCGCGAACTCATCTCCGTGGAGGCGCAGCGGCCATATGCGGCGCCGGCCCGGCCGCTGCGGCCGGAAGTTGACGTGATCCAACTCACCGCTCAGCAGCAGCACGACACGGCGCTCAACCTTGCTGACGTCGCGGGCAAGCGCATCATCGACACGCGGCTGCATCGAAACATTACCCTGCGCGAAGAGAACGCGACCGCCGCCCTCGAAGTCATGAGCCGTTTCGCCGCCGATCCGCGATGGCTCATCTACCTGCCACCGACGATGTCGCCAAGCGAAACGAGTGAGCGCGAGGGCTACCTCGAGCATCCCGCCGAAGCCTTCGAACACTACCGCACGCGCGGCGTCGGACGCGTCTTGATCGAAGAAAAGCACATGGGATCAAGGGCGGTCGTGGTCATCTGCCGGGATGCGCAAGCCGCGAGACAGCGCTTCGGAGTCAACGGGCCACACGACGGGACGCAGGACATCGGCATCTGCTACACCCGCACGGGTCGCCGGTTTTTCGACGATGGTGCGCTTGAGCGGGCGCTTCTGCAGCGTGTGCACAGCGCGGTCGATCGTGCGAAGTTGTGGGACGAACTGGAAACGTCGTGGCTGTGTCTGGATTGCGAACTCATGCCGTGGTCGGCCAAGGCGCAGGCGCTGCTCCGCGAGCAGTACGCTGCCGTCGGCTCGGCGGCGCGCCACGCGCTGGGCGAAGCGGTTGCCGCGCTCGATGCAGCCCACGCTGTATACGGCGACGGAGTAGCGCCATTGAGGCAGAAGTTTGCACAGCGGCGGCAGATGGCCAATCAGTTTACCACCGCGTACCGGCATTACTGCTGGCCCGTGGCGGGAATCGATGATCTCAAGCTCGCTCCGTTCCACCTGCTCGCCAGCGAGAAGGCGGTGCATGCAAGCCGCGATCACCAGTGGCACATGGAGACGCTTGCTCGCCTCTGCGCCGCCGACGAGCGATTGCTGTTGGCGACGCCGTTTCGCGCAGTGAATCTGAATGAAGAAGCTGACACCGCCCAGGCAATCGAATGGTGGATGCAACTGACCAGCCGAGGCGGCGAGGGCATGGTCGTCAAGCCATTCGACTTCATCGCGCGCGGCACGAAGGGCCTGCTCCAACCCGCGATCAAGTGTCGCGGCCCGGAGTATCTGCGCATCATCTACGGCCCGGAGTATACCGCGCCGGAGAATCTCGTCCGCCTGCGCAAGCGCGGCCTGAACCGCAAGCGCTCGCTGGCGCTGGCGGAGTTTGCCCTCGGCGTCGAGTCGCTCGAGCGCTTCGTGCGGCGCGAGCCGTTGCGGCGGGTGCATGAGTGCGTGTTTGCCGTGCTGGCGATGGAGAGCGAGCCGGTCGATCCGCGATTGTGAAGTCGCTTTCGCTTGCCGCGGCCCCGGATAGGCGCCGGCCGGCGCACCGCTCATTTGGCGCGGAAACAGGCGTTGCAGAGTGGTAATGCTCTGGCGCTTCTGCAGATCAGGGGCATTTCCGCATGGGGGCGCGGGCCGCGGCCGTGGACAATTGACCAACGCGCACATCGCAGACGGCATCCCCCTGCCGCTGTGTGCGCCCATGCGCTATTGAGCCCCGCCAGGAGGTCTGTCATGACATCAACCATGAAAGCGTTCGTGATGCACGGGATTGGGGAAGTCGGCGTGGTGGACAAGCCCTTGCCTCGGCCGGGGCCCAACGACGCCATCATCCGCACGACGGCAGCACTCATCTGCACGTCCGACACGCACACCGTCGCCGGCGCGATCGGGCCGCGTACGAATCTCACGCTGGGTCACGAGGCGGTGGGCGTGATTCACGAACTGGGCGAAGCGGTTGCGGCGGCGGGAAAGTTCCGAATCGGTCAGCGCGTCGCGATCAACGCCATCACGCCGTGCTTCCACTGCACGAACTGCCTGCGCGGGTACACGTCGCAGTGCCAGGGCATGCTCGGCGGCTGGAAGTTCGCCAACGTGAAAGACGGCAACATGGCCGAGTTCTTCCACGTCAACGATGCGCTGGCCAATCTGGCGCCCATTCCCGATGAACTGAGCGACGAGCAGGCGGTGTACTGCTGCGACATGCTCTCGACGGGCTTCATCGCAGCCGAACACGGAGACATTCCCATCGGCGGCTCGGTGGCGGTGTTCGGCCAGGGGCCGATCGGGATGATTGCGACCGTCGGCGCGCGGCTGTGCGGCGCAGGGCTGGTCATTGGCGTCGAGAGCAAGCCCGATCGTGCCGCCATGGCGCGGAAGTTCGGCGCCGATCTCATCATCGACTACACGCAGGAAGATCCCGTCGAAGCGATCCGCAAGGCCACGGGCGGCGAAGGCGTGGATACCGCCATTGAAGCGCTCGGCTCGCCCGGTACCTTTGCGGCATGCGTGAGTGCGACGCGCCCCGGCGGGACGATTTCAAACGTGGGCTACCACGGCGACGGCGATACGGTGCCCATCCCGCGCCTTGACTGGGGCGTGGGAATGAGCGACAAGACCATTCGCACCGCGCTGTGCCCCGGCGGCGCCGAGCGCATGGCCCGGCTCATGCGGCTCATCCAGCGCCGGCGCGTCGATCCGCTGCCGATGACCACGCATCGCTTCCGGTTCGCCGACATCCGCAAGGCCTTCACGATGATGCAGACGAAGCAAGACGGCATGATCAAGCCGCTCATTGCGTTCTGAAGTGCCGCTCAAAAAGAGAGCCGGCGCGAAGCGGAAGGCGTGCTTCGCGCCGGCGGACGGCCGGGGCAGATTCTTCTTCCCAGGGGACTCAGCGATCGCCGCCGCCGAGTTCGGCCTTGAGCGCATCGAGCACGGCCCGCGCTTCTTCGACGGTCATGGCGCCGCTGTCCACCTCGTCGCGCAACTGCTCAAGCAGGCCCATCAGTCGTTCGTGCAGTTGACGCCGGCTCGAGGCGCGAGACTCAGCCGCGGCCGGAGCGCGCGGGTCGATGGCCTCGGGCGCGGCTTCGCGCGGGAGCGCCGCCGCTTCATCGGCGCGCCCCGCGAGGCGGCGGTGCAGCAGCGGAACGTCAGCGAGCATGGGCACTTCAACGTCACCCCGGTGCGCATCACGCTTGCGGGCAAGTTCAAGTTCCGCTCTGGCCTGGTCGCGCCGGACCTGCACCAGTTCGAGTTCGGCGGCGAGGCGGGCCCGATCGGCCTTGGCGCGCTGAATCTCCGACAGTTTCGCGTGCGCTTCCTCGGACGTCAGTTGGCCGGCCAGCACGGCGGCGTGCACATCGCGCGCGACGGCGTCGAGCTCCCGCGCAGCCTGATCGGCAGCGGCGACTTCGGCGGCCGCTTCGCTGCGAAGGCGCAGAGCCATGTCGATGTGATCGCGCGCCTGCTCGGGGAGCGTCTCGACCTGCCGCAGCGCGCTGAAGTGTTCGTGCGCTTCGGCAGGGGACAGATCGCCGGTGTGCAATGACTCGGCGATCTTTCGCGTCAGCGCCGAGACATCGGTCGTGGATCGATCGGCATGAATCTCAGCCAGACGGAGCAGCGGCATGAGGTCTTCTTCGACGGCCGCGATCTCCTCGGGCTCGGTCGGTTCGGCGCGCCGGAGGGCCCCGGCTGCCTCCTCGGCGTGGGCGTGCAGTCTGGCGCTTTGGGCGAGCGCCATCTCAAGCGACTTGAGATGCTCGCCGATCTCCTGCTCGCTGATCTGGCCCGCGCGCGCCGCCTCCTGAAGATGCTGCTTGGCTACCGCGAGGTGACGCGCCGTCATTCCCGCTGCGGCGGCGCGGGATGGCTCGTCGCTTCGACGGCTGGCGTCCGGCGGCGCAGCGACGACAACGCGTCTTCCGCGCGCGGCGACGTGAGCGCGGAGCGCATCGAGGCGCGCGAGAGCATCGTCGGTGGAAAGCTGGCCCGCGTCGATTCCTTCCTGCAGGCGGACGATGGCGGTCTCGAGGCAGGCGTCGATTTCTTCCTGCGTGGGAGGCTCGCTGAGCATGCCGCTCATGGCGGTGGCCTGGGCCAGGCCGCCGACGGTGAGCACGGCCGCAGCGGCGAGCGCCGCCACCCCCGGCCAGCGCGGCGTCGAAGTGTGAGACGGAGCGGGCAGAGCGAGCAGACGGGCAATGCGATTCATGAGTGGACCTCCATTGGCTGCAAGAGCGGTTTGAGGGGGAGTAATGCGGATCGATTCGAGGCGGGCGAGCGCTTCGGCCAGGATGCGGCCGCTGCCGGCGGCGCGCGCTGCGATGTCGTCGCAGCAGTTCTCGCGCTCAATGCGGATCTGGCGCGAGATCCACCAGACCGCGGGGTGGTAGAACAGCACCGTTTCAACAATCGCCTGCAGCGCGTTGATGAGGTGATCGCCCCGGCGGATGTGCGAGAGTTCGTGCGCGAGCAGCGACTTCAACTGTTCGGGCGTGAGTGAAGCAAACGCCGCCGCGGGCACGAGCACGACCGGCGCGATCCAGCCGACGACCATCGGTGTTTCCGCCAGGCCGCTGCGAAGGAGTCGGATGGATGTGCGCAGACCGAGTTCGTTGGACAGGTCGTCGAGGATGCGCTGCCAGCGCCGTTCGGCGGGCTCGACGAGACTGGTCTTGAGCCGGCGCGCCGCCAGCGCCTGCGCCGCCAGGCGCAGCGAGCACAGCAGCACACCCAGCAGCCACAGCCAGGCGACGATGTCCACCGGCCGCAGCGCGGCCTCTTCGGCCGGCAGCGCGGCGATGAGCCCTTCTATCTCGGCAAGATCCAACGGAGCCGCAACGGACCCCGGAAGCAGGATGGCCCAGGTCATGCCGAACGAGAGCGCGCAACCCAGCAGTCCCGCGCACGCGATGGCGTAGCGGGCCGGCGCCGAGCGATCGCGCGCGGCGGCAAGCAGGGCGGCCACCACCGCGGCAATGACCGCGCCCTGCCAGGTGAAGTGGATGACCGCCCAGCCGAGGGCGGTGAGAGTCGAAGTGGCCGGCGCCAGATCCCACGTCATGGCTCACGCTCCTCGAGACGATCGAGCAGATCGCGGATTTCCTGCAGTTCCTCAGGCGTTGACTTGCGCATCGACAGGGCCTGCAGAACAAGATGGCCCGGCGAGCCGCTGAAGGCGCGATCGAGCAGATCGCGCAGCAGCAGACGCTGTGTCTGCTTCTGCGGCCGGGTGGCCCGGTAGACCTGCGGGCGAACGGAGGCGTCGCGCTCGAGCAGGCCCTTGTCGGTCATGATCTGCATGAGTTTGAGGACCGTCGTGTAGCCGACGTCCTGGATCTGGCTGAGGTCATCGAAGACCTCCCGCACCGTGGCGGCCTGCCGCCGCCAGATGACGCCGAGGATCGCCAGTTCGGCTTCGGTCGGCCTGCGTTCTTCGCTCTTGCGCGCCATCGATCGCTCCTGCCTGCTTGTTGGGCGACGATACACGAAGCTTTTCGTCAAGTCCAGAGAACGGATTCAGAAATGACGAAGATTTTCGTAACTCGTGGTACGGTCGCCGCAAACGGCGGTTGCACCCGACCAGATGGCGAAACCGGCGCAGACCGGGATTCGATATCTCCCGGCGGCCGGCAAAGATTGGACAGTCGGCCCCCATCCCCCGCCAGCCTGGAGACACCCCATGGCCGCTCAGCATCTCTCCCGTCGCGAGTTCGTCCGCTCCGCCGCCGTCGCCGGCGTTACCCTCTCGGGCCTGCCGGCGCTGGGCTCGTCGTTTCTGCGCGACACCAGGTTGCGCGTGCTCTCGATCGGCGTGATCGGCACCATCGGCGGCGCCGACCGCAAGAACATCGCTTCGCATCCCGATGCCGAGATCGTCGGCCTGTGCGACATCGACGCCAACGCGCTGGCCCAGGCGGCTCTGGACCACCCCGATGCGTTCACCTGCGCCGACTACCGCGAAGCGTTCGATAAATACGGCGACAAGTTCGACGCGGTGATCGTCGCGACGCCCGACCATTCGCACTGCGCCATCATGACCATGGCGCTGGCGCGCGGCAAGCACGTCTATGGCCAGAAGCCGCTCGTGCAGCAACTCGAGGAACTGGAACTGCTCAGTCGGGCCATTGCCAGGCGGCCTGATCTCGTGACGCAGACGGGCGCGCAGCGCATTGAATCTGAGGCCCGCCGCGCTGCCGTGGACATTCTCAAGAGCGGCGCCCTGGGCAAGGTCATCGAAGTGCACATCGCCTTCGGCGGCGGCGCGCTCTCAGGCGGGCACTACTTTGCGGATGGCGCGCTCGGAGAACCGTGCGATCCGCCCGCGGGATTCGACTACGACCTCTGGCTCAACGGCGCCCAGTTCGAGCCCTGCCGGCCCAACATGGTCCAGCGGCAGTGGCGCAGCTGGTGGAAGTACGGCGGCGGGCAGATCGCCGACTGGGTGGTTCATCTCACCGACGTGGTCTTCTACGCCTTCCCCGAACTGCAAAGCCCGACGCAGGTGTGCTCGCGCACGCACAGCCGCGACGTTTCGAACTTCCACGCCGATCGAGTGCTCTCGACGTTGACGTATGAGGTCAACAGCCCCAGGTTCGCCAACAGCACCTGCAACTTCTACTTTTACGACACCGGCCTGCAGCCGGATCGCCAGCAACTCGGCCTGGGCGACGGCGACTGGCCCGGCGGCATCTTCACCATTGTGGTCTGCGAGGGCGGAACCATGGTGCTCGCGCCCAGCGGCCCGATCGAGATCTGGCGCGAGGGGCAGAAGACCGACGGGCTGGCGTGGCCGGGACTGCCGACGTACGAGAAGTTCAGTCACTGGCACGCGTGGGTGGACAAGGCGCTGGGCAAGGACACGCCGCACCGCTGGGCGCCGTTCGAAGCGGGACTGCGCTGCACCGAGCCTGGCCTGCTGGCCGTGAAGGCGTGCAGGTATCCGGGGCAGGTACTCAACTGGGATCGCCCGAAACTCACATTCACGAACCACGCCGACGCGAACAAGACCATCGTGCGGCGCGAGTATCGCAAGGGCTTCGAGCCGATCCGGATGAGCTGAATCGCGACTTCAACGCGAAACGGCGCCCGCGGCGTTTTTGCCGCGGGCGCTTTGCCATCCATCGCTGGCGATCAGCGATCGGTGCGCAACTCTGATTCGGGCACGGGCGGTTTGGACATTACGTCCTTGATCATTTTGAGCGTGGCCGCATCCGGCTCGAAGGGCGCGCACATCTGCAGCGTGACATCGACGAGTTCAACGTCGTCGCCGTGGTAGAGCACGTCGCCGGCGATAAGCGCCACGTTCGCTTCCTTGGCGATCGCAGGCATGTCCTTCTTGATCAGGGCGAGCACTTCGGGAATCGGCGCTCCGCTGAACACCTGCTTGTGGATCTCATCCTGGATGGCGATGGCCTGGGCTTCGAGTTCGCGCACCCGCTTCTCGTTGCCCGCTTCTTTGGCCTGGTCGTGTGCCTTACTGATCTCTTCGACCTTTGCGAGCATGCAGTCCGCTCGCTTCGAGCGGCCGTAGGCCAGTGCGACGCCGCGCGAATCGAAGATGCCGATGCGCGTTTTGGCGATGGTTGCCGGGGCGGGGGCGGTTGATGGCGCCTGGGGCGTTGCGAATCCCAGGCCGATGAGGCCGGCTGCCACGCAGCAGCAGATGATGCTCAGTAGCGGTTTCATGATGCTTCCTCCTGTCTGGCGGCCGAACATGCGTCGGCCGCATGTTGATGGTGACTCAATCAGGTGTGATGCCGCTGCTGGGCGCGGCATCGTCGTCGGACTCGTCTTCACTCTCGCCTCGACCTTCACTGAGTAGCGAGATACCGCTGGCCAGCAGCGGGCCGATGAACAGAAGCATGGCGCCGTCATCGACCAGTGAAGGCAGCCCGCCGGCCTGCAGGCGCGGCACTTCAAACAGAACAATGAACCCGGCCGACGCGAGAAGCAGCAGCCACCCCGCCAGGCGCGGCGTGCGCGTGGCGAGCCAGCCGAGCGCGAGGAACGGCACGGCAAGCAGCGGATGCAGCAGCAGCGCGGCCCAACCGGTCCACTCCTCGCCAAGGTTGCTCAGGATGGCAAACACCAGCCAGACCGCACCGAATGCGTAGAGGGTGCGCGCGGCCGTGCGCGGCGCGCCCCAGTACGAGAGCAGCGAAGTGAAGAACCAGGTGAACCAGAGCAGCGCCAGCAGGAAACTCGGCAGGCGCTCCGGATGTTCGAACACCCCGCCGGAGCGGATGAACGCCACCATCAGGAACGCGACGAACCCCGTGACGAGGAATGCGAAGTAGCCCGCGCGGTGGTCGGCGCGGCGCTGGAACTCATCGCGATCGTTAAGAATCTCCAGTTCGCGAAGCAGCCCCGGGCCCAGCGCCCCGGCCGCCGCGAGAAGAAAGAACCACCAGCTCACGCCCGTCAGAAAGAACCCGGCAACGACCAGCGCGCCCCCGGCCAGCGTCGCCATCGGGAAGGGCCATCGAAATGTGAATCGCGCCTCACTCATTTTCATCGCCTGCTTTCAACTTGAAGAGCGCCTCGACTGTCGCGCCCAGCACCTGAGCCAGCGCCAGGGCCAGCGCGACCGAGGGCGTGTACTTCCCTTTCTCGATCGAGAGGATGGTCTGGCGGGTGACTCCAACCCGGTCCGCGAGGTCCTCCTGGGTCAGGCCGCTCATCAACCGGTGCTGGCGAACGGCGTTGTCGATATCGTGCCGGGGCTTCATCTCCGCTAGTGTACAGTTTATTCGACATTCTGTCAAGTTTATTGTACAACTCCGTCGGAGTTTTCCTCAAAACGGGCAAATCACCCCGGCGGGCCGTTTCGTGAGGGCCCAGGCCCCGGAAGCGGCCTGGGCCGGGGCTGGGGCGTCCCTTTGCCAGCGAGGCGGGCAGAGACCGCCGCCGCAGCGTTGACACCGGCAGCGCGTCCCGCTAGAAGTGGCGCATCATGCACACGAACCGAATCGGCAGCGCGAGTCGCACATCGTGGATGGCCACGGTCGCGCTGGGTCTGTTTCTCTCGCTGGCCGGGCGCGTGCGGTCACAGCAACCCGATGCGATGGCCGTGCCGGTGCGCGTAGACGAGCGGGTCGAACTCATGTCGATCGTGTTTCGCCTGGTGGGAGCGCGCGAATACACGATGGCGCCGACGGCGACGTATGTGCAGGAGGTGGATGCGCACTTCGGGCCGTTCAAGGAGCACGCGACGATTCAACTGGCCGCGAAACTGCGCGCCGAGCGCGGCATCAGTTACGACGCCGTGGCGTCGTATGCCGTGCATCTCAAGGGCGGCCCGCAATTGGAGCCGAAGATTCCCTTCGACGATCCGAAAGTTCAACTCGAATCGCGCTGGTCGCCTCAGGCGGCGACGGAATTCCTCGCCGCGCTGCAGCAGTTTGCCGATGACAGCAAGGCATTCGAGTTTTTCGATGCGCACCGCGATTTCTACGACGCCGCAGCGCAAAAACTCGAAGCCGAGATCGCCCGCCGGCCCTATCGCCAGTGGATCGACGGCTACTTCGGCGCCTCGCCCGGCGCTTCGTTCACCGGCATCGTCGGCCTGCTCAACGGCGGCGGCAACTACGGCGTGAAGGTCGTCTACCCTGACGGCCGGCTTGAGATCCTCCCCATCATCGGCGCCAGCCGCTTTGACGACGCGGGACTACCCGTGTTCAGCGCCGATGACGCCGGCACCATCACGCACGAGTTCTGCCATTCATTCTGCAACCCGCTCGTCGACGCCAACATCGGGCAGATGCGGACCGCAGCGGAGCAGATCTACCGCCATCGCGCTGCGATCATGAAACAACAGGCCTACGGCAGCGCCCAGACCATGCTCTACGAATCGATGGTCCGCGCCTGTACGCACCGCTTCCTCGTCGCCCACGGCAGCGATCGCGAGGCGGCGGCGGCGCTGCGAAACGAAGTGGCGCGGGGCTTCCTCTGGACACCCGAACTCTCCGAACTGCTCGCCGAGTATGAACAGTCGCGCGAGACCTACCCGACACTCGCGTCATTCATGCCGCGCATCGTCGCGCTTTTCGACGAGGTGGCCCAGGACATCGAGGATCGAATGGCGGCGCTGCCTCACGTCGTGCGGCTCACGCCGCCCGATGGGGCGCGCGATGTGAGTCCCGACCTCGAGGCGATCGTCATCGAGTTCGACAAGCCCATGAACCCTGGTGGCATGTCGGTCGTGGGCCGGCCGGCGGATACGCCGCCCTCCACGCAGCGCGGCCGCTTCGAGCAGGATGACCGCGTCTTCGTGCTGCCCGTGCGCCTCGAGCCGGGCAGGACGTACCGGTTCTCGCTCAACAGCATCGGTTACAGCGGCTTCAGAAGCGCCGATGGATGGCCGCTCGATCCGGTGGCGGTCACCTTCTCGACCGCGCCGCGCTGAATGAAGTCACCCTCATACCCGCCTCAGCCGTTCGCTTCAGTTGGCCCGCGCGCCTCCGCGCAATAGGATGCATTGAATGACTTGAATTCGGCAATTGGAGCCATCGATGAAGTTTGCCAATGTCTTTGTCGCCGTCATCATCGGCGCGACGCTGATCACCCTCGTGGTCATGATCAACTCCTTCCGTCCGGCCGTGGTGACGAAGCAGCCCAGCCCCGAGTTCGTCCGTGCCACGGGTAAGTGCGCTGAGTGCCATTCGCGCACGCAGTATTCCATCGTGCACGAGTTCGAACTCAGCGTGCACGCGGAGAAGAACGTGAATTGCCTCGACTGCCACAGCGCGCAGCAGGGCCAGAGCGCGCAGGAGCACTACGGCTTTGAGATCAATCCGCACGTGACGGCAGCGAACTGCCGCTCGTGCCACGAACAGGAGTACCAGCAGTTTCTGCGCAGCCGGCATGCGGCTCCCTCGTGGGCGGCGGTGTCCGGCGCGCGCGACTTTACGCCCGAGCAGATCGCCCACGCCGAAAAGTTTCATCCCGGCGCTGTCAACCGCCCGCCCAACGCGCTGGCGGCGCTCGAAGGCGAGGCGGCCATCGCTTCGGGCTGCGCCTCGTGCCACTCCGTCGGCAAGCCCAATGCCGACGGCACGATCGGCACCTGCACCGCCTGCCACACGCGCCACACGTCGTCGGTCGAGGTCGCCCGCCTGCCTTCCACCTGCGCCCAGTGCCACATGGGGCCCGATCACTCGCAGATCGAGATCTACACCGAGAGCAAGCACGGCGTGATGTTCCACGCCCAGCGCGATCAGCTCAACCTCAGCGCGCCGCCGAATGAACTCACCACGCGCGACATGTTCGTGCCCACCTGCGCCACCTGCCACATGAGCGGCCTCAACGGCATGGCCGTCACGCACGACCCCTCCGACCGGCTCGGCTACTACCTCTTTGCCGAGATCACCGAGGAGCGCCCCGGCGCGGTGCGGGCCCGCGAAGAGATGAAAGCCGTATGCATGCATTGCCACACCGAGACCATCGTCAACCGCGTGTATGAGCAGGGCGATGCGGTGGTGAAGGCGACCAACGAGAAGATCGCCGCCGTGCGCGCCACCATGGATGCGCTGCGAGCCGAGGGGCTCATCGTCGGCGGGCCGTTCACGCACCCCATCGAGTTCGACTACTTCGACCTGTGGCACTACTACGGCCGCACGGCCAAGCACGGCGCCTTCATGGGCGGGGCTGACTTCGTGCAGTGGCACGGCAACTACCCCATCCTCGAACACACCGTGCGCATCGAGGATGAAGCCAGGAAGTTGCGGAGCGAACATGCAGCGCCGGACCAGTAGCCTGCTGCGCGATCACCGCGTGTGGATCGAACTGTTCGCGCTGCTCAACATCGCCGGGCTCGCGGCGGACATCTATCTCGCGCACCAGATGAACTTCTTCGCCCACCACGCGGAGTACATCCCGCTGGGACTGTCATTGGGCGCTCCGCTGCTGCTCGTGCCGGCGCTGTGGATGTACGCGCGCGGCCGCTTGCTCGGCTGGTCGGTGCTTGGGCATCTCGTCGGCTGGGCGTGCATCGCCGTGGGCATCGCCGGGGCGATGTATCACCTCGAGAGTTCGTTCTTTCAGGCGCGCACGCTCAAGAGCCTCGTCTACTCGGCGCCTTTCGCAGCGCCGCTGGCCTACACCGGCCTGGGCCTGCTGCTCATCATGAATCGTATGGTCGATGCGGACGATCCCGACTGGCCGCTGTGGGTCATCCTGCTGGCGCTGGGCGGCTACATCGGCAACTTCGCCTTCAGCGTCACCGATCACGCGCAGAACGGCTTCTTCTACGACGTCGAGTGGGTTTCCGTCGCAGCCGGAGCATTCGGCGTGGCGTTTCTTGTCCTGCCGTTCGTGCGGCGTCTGACGCGATTCGAGATCGGCATGTGCATGCTGGTGATGGTGGCCGGGGCGCTCGTAGGTTTGGTTGGGTTCTACCTCCACCTTGCCGCGGGCCTTGAGGAGCGCGATGTGGCGCTGATGAACCGGCTCATCTACGGCGCCCCGGTCTTCGCGCCGCTGCTGTTCGTAGACATGACCATCCTCGCCCTCATTGGCCTGGCCGTCCTGTACGGCCGTACGCCGCGCGAAGCGGCGGGGGCGACGGGGGGCAGCGCGCGCGGCCGCACGAGCGCGGCGGGCAATTGAGCGGCGGCTGCGCCCGCGGCCTTAATTGTCGTCGTCGCGCTGATTCGTCGCCAGCGTCTTGACCACTTCGTTCGCGGCGCCGCGGGCGGAGGCGGGGTTCTGGCCGGTGATGATGCGGCCGTCCACGACCACATTGTCTTTGAAGCTCGGCCCAACTCGCCGTGGTTGGTGCACGGACGCGGAAGAAAACGCCGGCCGCCTCGCGGAAGTGATCCCGTTCATGCGATTACCCAGCGCACGTCCGGCTGCCGCGACCTTGGTCGCCGCGCCCGGCTTTCCGTAGGATAAGTCGCCGCGCCGGTGGCAGCGGCACGGGAGTGACAGTGGCCGATCGGGAGCAGGACACCTTCTTCCACCTCTACCAGCGCCTCATCCTCAAGGCGGCGCGGGGGCGGATCGTCCCCCCGGCGGCCTGACTCCTGCCGAACTGCGCGACCGCCTGCAGCAAAGCGGCTTTGCCACCCCCGCGGAGTTTCAGCGACTCACCGCACTGCTCGAGCGCTGCGTGTACGGCCAGGGCGGCAGCAGCGCCGAGTGCCGGGACGGCGCCACTCTCGCCGAGCGGCTTGCGGCCGTGCTCCCCGACGCAGTCGAGCCGGAACCCGTCGCACATCGATTCGGCCGCATCGGCGCATGGTTATCTCGATACCGCGCGCTTCTGGCGCCGCTGCTCGTCGTCGCCGCGATCGCGTGCGGCGTCTATGCGCTCAGCCGCGTTGGCGGACTTTCATTTTCCTTCGATTCCATTCGCGCATCGACCGGCGCCAAGTGGTCGGCCGCATACGCAACCGAAGCCAGAGCCGCCAAGGCTGCTGCAGGCGGCTGGTCTTCGATGCCCAGCCAGCCGGTCTACCGCGAATTCGATCCTGATCCCACGCTCGATCCGGCCACGCTCGACTTCGGCCGATCGCCGGACATGGATCTCGAGACCTCGATTGACGGCGTGTATGCGCGGCGGGATGAGGCGTTCGACCCGCCGCTCTACTGGACGCATCGGCTGCATGTGTTCTCGACGGTCGACTCCGCGTATCAGTTTCATCCTGCGCCGATGGTCGAGGGTGGCCCGCTGGGCCCGGCGCCGCAACGGGGCAAGGCGTATCGCGCCGACGTCCAGGTCGTCTTCCGTTCAACCCAGCCCGTGCCCCTCCCCGCGCCCGCGCCGGGCAGCATCATTGTCGAGTGCCGCACATCGCCTGACGTGGACATTACGTTCGCGCAGGACGACGGCGACGGCCTCTATGTGTCGAGCAACTACCGCGGAAAGGTGCGGCTGCGCTACACGATCATCGCGCCGCCGGATTACGCCTTCGCGGCGCTGCCGGAGGTTCCGTTCGAGCCTTCCGCAGCGCCGCTGCCGCCCAACGTCGCCGCCGATGCGCAGCAGGTGGTGGCCGCGATCGGCGACCTGCCGGCGCCGACCTACGCCGGAACCGTGCGCCGCCTGCAGTCGTATTTCGCCGGCTTCACCGTCGGGCCGATCGATCGGACGCGCATGCAGCGCAACGAATTCCTTACGGTCGCGCTGCAGCGCCGCGGCGTGTGCCGACATCGTTCGCGCGCTTTTTTCGTCGTCGCCAACGCGGTGGGCGTCGAAACCCGACTCGTGGAGAACCAGCGGCACTCGTTCTGTGAGGTGCGCCTGCCCGACGGCAGCTGGCGGCGCATCGAGTTCCGCCTCGAGGGAGCCGAGGGCGCCCCAGGCATTGGCGGCGGCGCCGGCTATGTCCCTCGCTACTTCCCGCTCTCATCACTCGTGCCGATCATCGGTCTGTCGATCGTCGCGGTGCTCCTGCTCGCGCTCATCGGCTCGCGGCGCCGCGCGGACGTGGCGGCGCACTTCGTGCACGCTTCCGTCCCGCTGGATCGGTCGCTCGATCGTGCCTGGCGCGATCGCAGGAGCGGCGTTTCGTGGGAAGTGACGGCCGATCTCGTTCGCCTCGTGCGCATCACGCTCATCGACCGGCTCGATCTTCGGCCGCAGCCGCCACACGGCCTGCGCGCGGCGTGCAAGCGGCGGCGCATCCCGCAGGGCGTACAGGAGCGCATGATTCACGTCATGGAACTCGATCTCCGATCGCTCCATGCGCGCACCGACCCGGCCGTGCTCGACGACTGCTACTGGGACAGCCTTCGCATCATGCATCATCTCGAGAGGATGGGCGACATTGAACGACCGACTTGCAGCGACTCCTGATCAGTTCGCACTTGCCGCCGAGATCGCGCAGCGCATTGCCGGACGGATCGCCCAGCGCGTTGTGGGCATGAAGGCGGAGATCGACCTGCTCATGTGCGCCATCCTCGCCGACCGGCACGTCCTCGTCGAGGGCGTGCCCGGGGTGGGCAAGACGCTGCTGGTCTCGACGCTGGCCGGCGCGATGGGCTGCACGTTCCGGCGCATCCAGTTCACGCCCGACCTGCTTCCCACCGACATTCTCGGCGGCAACGTTTTCGACCCGCGCGAAGCGACTTTCCGTCTGCATCGCGGTCCCATCTTCGCGCACGTCATCCTCGCCGATGAGATCAATCGAGCGCCCGCGAAGTCGCAGTCAGCGTTGCTCGAAGTGATGCAGGAGCGGCAGGTCACCATCGAGGGAGACACGATCGCGCTCGATCCGCCGTTCTTCGTGTTTGCGACGCAGAATCCGGTGGAGCACGAAGGGACCTATCCGCTGCCCCAGGCGCAACTCGACCGTTTCGCCATGCGCCTGCTGCCGGGCTATCCGGCCGCGGACGAGGAGAAGCAGCTGCTGGCGGCGCATCGGCGCACCCTGCCTGCGATTGAACCTGCGAGCCGGCCCGACGAGATTCGCCTCGCGCAGCAGATTGCCTCGCATGTGACGATCTCTGACGAGATCCTGTCCTTGATCGTACGACTGTGCGCCGCGACGCGAGAGCATCGGCACGTCGTGCTCGGCGCCAGCCCTCGGCTCGGGCTCGACCTGCTCCACCTCAGTCGCGCGAGGGCGCTGCTTGGCGGCCGCGATCACGTGCTGCCCGATGACGTCAAGGCGCTGGCGGTGCACGTAGCGAACCACCGCATCATGCTCACGCCGCAGGCCGAAGTTTCGGGCATAACCGCCCGGCAGGTGATCGATGAAGCCATCCAATCCACGATCCTGGTCTGACCATCGCCTCGCGCTGGCAATGGCCGTGCTGGTCGCCGGATCCGTGCTGACCGCGGTCCTGTTGCGCTCGCCCCTGCTCGGCGGGGTGTTTGCTGTCCTCTACATGCTCGTCGATTTCCTTGTGCTGGAACTCGTGCGGTGGCGGCAGGCAAGCATCGGCTCAGCGAGACTGACCATCACGTCTCTCGCCCAGCAGAACGCCGCAATCATCGGCGGACGATTTCACCTTGGCGTTGATCTGCATCCTCTGCGATCCGTGTTCGATTGCCTCATCGTGCCGGTCGTGCCCGCGGGAGTGAGCATGCTGCAGCCCGGTGGGTACTGCGGATCACTCCGCTCGAATTCAAGCCTCCACCTCGACTTCGAATTCTCGC
Organism: Phycisphaerales bacterium; assembly: GCA_020852515.1. Lineage (NCBI taxonomy): Bacteria > Pseudomonadati > Planctomycetota > Phycisphaerae > Phycisphaerales > Phycisphaerales bacterium. Next base: position 60,988 of record JADZAS010000037.1, on the reverse strand, counting down.
TGGATCACGCCGGGTCGTATGTCATTCCCGGCGTCATCGTCAGCACGCGGAGTCTGCTGGGGCTGTTCTCGAAATCGCAACTGCTCGGCGATCGCCAGGGATTCGTGGTGGCGCCCGACTATCTCTCGGGCTCGCAGCTCAGTTCGGCACTCCTCCAGCGCCGTTCGCTCACGAGCGACACGGCCCGCCGGCACGTGACGCGAGGCGCCGGCTCGGACTTCCGCGAACTGCGCGAACACCAGCCCGCAGACAGCGTGCGCCGCGTAGACTGGAAAGCCACGGCCAGGCGCGGCCGGCTGATGGTGCGCGAGTACGAGGAGCCGCGCGAGTTCACGATCCGGATCATCTTCGATGCGTCGATCGACATGTGCTTCGGCGCCCGGGAGAGCGGCGGCTTTGCAAACGCCGCCAGCCTGGTCGCTCGGCTTGCGTCCCTCGCGCGAGACGAGAACATCTCTCTGCACTTGTCGCTCTATGACGAATGGGGCGTGCATCGGCAGACGATGGGCCGCGGCGGCATCGGCATGCACCGATTCATCAGGCGCCTGGTCGAAATGCCGCGCCAGGCGCTGCTGACCTCGCTGCACCACCAGGCGCAGCAGCCTGTAGAGGCAACCGTCCGGCGGGCGTGGAAGCGATCGCGACACCTCTGGCCCGGCAGACGCCTGGACGACGTGCTCGCGGATGAATTCCCCGATCACGCCACGCCCCGCGGTCGCATGGATCAGTTCCTCAGCGAGTTCGCGCCGGACCTCGTGGCCAACATGCCGCAGCGGTGCCCGCAGTGCGGCGCGATCGTGCAGCCCGATGAGTGCGCCTGCCGGCGCTGCCAGCGCCGAAGCTGCGATGGTTCGCTCCCGCCACGTGCAGCGCGGGCGGTGGAAGCGCTCGCAATGGGCTTGCGCCAGTCAAAGGGTCGCGAGATGCTCGTGTTCATCTCCGCGTTCGCCGGCGGCGAACCATGCGAAGAAGTGGCGTCGCATCTTGCGCTGGCCGCGGCGGGCCATCGCAGCGTGCATGTGGCGTGCCCGCAGCCCGTGACGATGCGCGGCTCGCGCTACATCCTGCCCGAGTCGCTGGGGAACTTCTCGACGCCGCTCGAGGCGCTTCGCAACCTCTATCGTCTGCATCACGCGGCCCGTCACCAGGTCTTCTATCGCCGGCTCGCTGCGCAGGGCATCCACGTACACCATATCGAGCAGCGGGAGGACCTCGACCGCATCATCACGACGATTCTGCTCCATGAAGTGCTCGCGGCATCTGCCTGAGCGGCACGACCCGGCGGGTCGGGTGCGATACCGTTTCGCAGTCGGATCGACCGTTTCTCCGGGAGGTTTGTGATGTTCCACCGCCGCACCTTCGCCGCATGCTCGTTCCTTCTGATCGTCTGCTGCGCCGCCGCTTTGGCCCCGGCGGCGCGGGCCGCTGACGCGATCTCGCTGGAATCGCTGCTGCGCGAGATGACTGACCGCAAGGCCATCGCGCAGCTGCCCGAACCGTGGTTCACGTGCAGCCAGGCGAGCAGCTATGACCGCAAGTCCACCGGCGCGAGTGACGCTGAGACCTGGTTCGCCAACGGCGATGCGAGCCAGTACATCCGCGAGGAAGTCAACGGCGGGCGCACCGAGTGGGTCATGATGGACGCCGACGGACCCGGCGCGGTCGTGCGCATCTGGTCGGCCAATCCCAAGGGCACACTGCGCATCTACCTCGATGGCAGCGAGACGCCGGCACTCGAAGCGCCGATGGACCAGTTGCTCGGCGGCACGTGGTCGGTCGACGGCGTCACCATCGGCGAGCCGCTCTCTGCCACGCGCAGCCGAGGATGGAACCTCTATCTCCCGGTTCCTTACGCGAAGCACTGCAAGATCACCAGCGACAGCAGCGGCTTCTATTACCAGGTGAACTACCGCACCTATGAGCCGGGGACCGAAGTCGAGTCGTTCACCACCGCGCAACTGGCTGAGGCGGCGGGGCGCGTCGACGCCGTGCAGCGCGCCCTCGCGGCGGCGGCGACAAGGTCGGGTGGACCAACCCTGCGCGCACAGGGCATGCTGCAGGCTACTGCGGGGCTCGAAGTGACGCTCGCGCCCGGACCAGCCGCGGTTGAGACGATCACCTGCCGCATCAAGGCCGATGATTACGACGATGCGCTGCGGCAACTGGTCATCAAAGCCAACTTCGACGATGCGCCGACGGTCTGGGCGCCCGCGGGCGATTTCTTCGGCTCGGGCATCGGCGTGAACACCTTCCACGACTGGTATCGCACCGTCGAATCCGATGGCGCGGCGGTGCTGACCTCGCGATGGATCATGCCCTATCAGAAGAAGGGCGCCATCAGCCTCGAATACCTCGGAGACGCGGAGATCGAAGCCGAGCTGACCGTCTCGACCACGTGGTGGATCTGGGACAACCGCTCGATGCACTTCCACGCCGCCTGGCGCCAGCAGGATCCGATCCCGACGCGCCCGATGCAGGACTGGAACTACATCGAACTGAGCGGCAAGGGCGTGTACGTCGGCGACTCGCTCGCCGTGACTAACCCCGTCATCGAGTGGTGGGGCGAGGGCGATGAGAAGATCTACGTGGACGGCGAATCGTTCCCCTCTCACTTTGGAACCGGCACGGAAGACTATTACGGCTATGCCTGGTGCTGCCCCGATCCATTCGCCGGGCCCTTCCACGCCCAGCCGCGCTGCGATGGGCCGGGCAACTACGGCCACACCGCCGTATCGCGCGTGCGCCTGCTCGACGCCATTCCGTTCCGCAAATCGCTGAAGTTCGACATGGAAGTGTGGCACTGGAAAGACTGCAACGTGGGCTACGCCGCCACGACCTTCTTCTACGCCCGGCCGGGTGTCTCGCACAACCGGTCGCCGCAGCCGGGCGAAGCGTCACGCGGCGCGCTCGACCCGCCACCGCTGCCCCCGCCGTTTACCATCGCCGGCGCTATTGAATGCGAAGGCATGAACGTGGCGGGCCACTCGGACGAACTCGCCTATGGCCCGCAGGCGATGCAGGGCTTCGGCCGCGAAACGTGGAGCAACGACGCCCACCTGTGGGTGCGCGCGACCAACGTCGGCGATTTCATCGAGATCGAAGTGCCCAGTGAATCGAACGCTCCGGTCAAGGTGATGCTGCACGCGACCAGGAGCTGGGACTACGGCATCGTGCAGTTCTCGATCGACGGGGAGAAGGCCGGCGAGCCGGTTGACTTCTTCAGCGGCGCGCAGGGCGTGTGCAAGGCCAGCGGCCCGATCGACCTCGGTGTGCACGGGCCTGTCGGCGGCAAACTGCTTCTGCGAGCCGAAGTGGTCGGAGGCAATCCAAAGCGAGTTGACCAGAATGCCTACTTCGGGCTTGACTGCGTCGTGCTCGAAGCGGCGAAGTAACCTGCGCTGTTCACGATGCCCCGAAACCGCTCACCTCGGCGCATGGCGCTTGTCGGCATGCAGGAGTTGCCCGAGCCGGACTTCGACGAAGCGCCGCTGCTCGCCGCGCTGCGCGATGCGGGGTTCGAGGCGCAGGTGCTTCACTGGGACAGCGATGACCCGGCGCACGATCCCGCGAACTTCGACGTCTGTGTGCTGCGCGCCACGTGGGACTACCACAAACGGCCCGACCAATTCGCGGCCTGGCTGCGGCGCGCGGCGTCAGAGTCCGTGCTCTGTAACCCACTCTCCACGGTCCTGTGGAACATGCACAAGCGCTACCTGTTTCAACTGGCCGAGGCGGGCGTGCCGATCATTCCCACAGCGCTGATCCGGCGCGGATCGCCACAGACCGTCACGGAGTCCATCAGCGTCCTCGACTCGACGCAAATCGTCATTAAGCCTGCTGTTTCGGCCGCATCGTGGAAGACGCGCCGCTTTGGCACGGGTGAGACCGACGCCGCGGAGTCGTTCTTGCGCGAAGAGGTCGCATGTCGCGATATGCTCGTTCAGCCGTTCATTGAAGAAGTCAACGCGGGTGGTGAGGTTTCCATTGTCTGGATCGACGGGAAGGTAACTCACGCCATTCGCAAGACCCCTCGCTTCGATGGCGGCGTTGAACGGGTCGAACCATGTTCCAGGCTCGATCCGCGGCATGTCGCCTTTGCCAGGGCCACGCTTGACGCCGCGAAACAAGATGTGCTGTTCGCGCGCATCGACGTGGTGGAGCGTACCGATGGCGTGATTCTGCTCTCCGAACTCGAACTCATCGAGCCTTCACTGCACTTTCACCATGGCGCCGAGGCGCTGAATCGCCTGGTTGGCGCCCTCTCTCGCCTCGCTGGCTCCTGAAAACGGCGCAGACAGCCGCCTCCGCGCGGAGAGCGGAGGCGGCGGGAATGCTCACGTTGTTGCATTCGGGATGCCGAGATGCTGCTCTTGCCTACCCACTTTCCGGACCCGCTGGCCGATTTCACGCACCAGGTGGGGCCGCGGGCTCGGCAAGAATCGGGGTCCGATTCTCTCTGGTCCCGCGACGCTGCGCGGCGATCGTTCCTTCGTAACGCCCGACGTTCCTCTGGCCGCCGCCGGAGCGAATCGTCCGGTCGCCGGAAAGGAACCACCCATGTCAGTCGTTCAGATGCCGCGTCGTCACGCTACGCCCGCCGTCGCCACCGGGCAGGCGCTGCTCCGCAACCCCCGCACCAACAAGGACTGCGCCTTCACCGTGGACGAGCGGCGCGAGTTTCACCTCGAAGGCCTGCTGCCGCCCGCGGTGCAGACCATCGAGGAGCAGGTCACGCTCGAACTCGAACACCTCCGCGCCAAGCGCGATGACCTCGAGAAGTTCATCGGCCTCGATGCGCTTCGCGAGCGCAACGAAACGCTCTTCTACCGGCTGCTCATCGAAAACCTGCCGGAACTCATGCCCATCGTCTACACGCCTGTCGTCGGCTTGGCCTGCCAGCGCTACAGCCACATCATGCGCCAGCCGCGCGGCCTGTGGATCACCCCGGACCAGATTGACCGCATCGCCGAAGTGCTGCGCAATTCGCCCGACAGCAACATCCGGCTCATCGTCGCGACGGACAACGAACGCATCCTCGGCCTGGGCGACCAGGGCGCGGGCGGCATGGGCATTCCCGTGGGCAAACTCTCGCTCTACACCGCCGCGGCCGGGATCCACCCGTCGCAGTGCCTGCCCATCAGCCTCGACGTCGGCACGGACAACGCCGAACTGCTCAACGACCCGTTCTACCGCGGCTGGAGGCACCGCCGGCTGCGCGGCCAGCCGTACGAAGAATTCATCGAGGCGTTCGTCGAAGCCGTCGCCGGAGTCTTCCCGCGCGCGCTGCTGCAATGGGAGGATTTCCACAAGAACACGGCGTTCCAGGTGCTCGATCGATATCACCTGCGCATCACGAGTTTCAATGATGACATTCAGGGTACGGCGGCGGTGGCGACCGGCGGCATCCTCGCCGCGCTGCGCCAGACCGGCGAGCGTTTGTGCGACCAGCGCATCGTCTATCTCGGCGCCGGCGCCGCGGGCGTGGGCATCGGTCGGCTCGTGCGCGACGCGATGCGCGAGGAAGGCGCGACCGAAACCACCATCCGACGCGCCCAGGCCTTCCTCGACAGTCGCGGGCTGATCTTCAGCGAGCGCATGATCCGCGATGCGCACAAGCGCGCCTTCGCGTGGGATCGACAGGACCTCGACGCATGCGACCTGCGCGGCAATGGTCCATTTGAGCTGCTCGAAGTCGTCGCGCGCGTCAAACCGACCATTCTCATCGGCACCACTGCCGAACCCGGCGTGTTCACCGAAGACGTCATCCGCGAAATGGCGAAACACGTGCAGCGGCCCATCATCATGCCCTTCTCGAACCCCACGTCCAAAGCCGAGTGCACGCCTGAAGAAGCAATCCGCTGGACCGACGGGCGGGCCCTCATCGCTACGGGCAGCCCATTCAATCCGGTCGAGTACAACGGCAGGCGGCACGTGATCGGCCAGGGCAACAACGTCTTCGTCTTCCCGGGTCTCGGCCTGGGCTGCATCATCGCCGAAGCGCGGCAGGTTACTGACTCGATGTTCCTCGTCGCCGCCCGCGCGCTGGCTGACTGCATCTCCGCCGAGCGCTTGGCGGCAGGCGCACTTTACCCCGACCAGGGGGACCTGCGCCACGTCTCGAAACGCATCGCGATTGCGGTGGTGCGCGAGGCCAAGCGACTCGATCTCGGCCGGCTGCTGCGGGATGAATCGATCGAAGAGACCGTGGAAAACGCGATGTGGTACCCGCAATACACGGACCCCAATCGCCAGCCCGAGTGACCAGCCCGCAACCGGCGATGGTCCGGTGCGGTAGATGAGCAGTTCACCGGCGCGAACAGGAGCAATAGCCTTGCTGATCCGCCGTTGTGCGGACAGAGCATCCATCTGTCAACTACACCTTGCATTCACGAGGAGAAATCAAATGCGGACATTCAAAGCAGCCACACTCGCGGCGGTCATCGCCGGCGCGTTCCTGACGACTTCCACTCTGGCCCAGGGCGGGGGCGAAGGCGGCCCGCCGCCGGGCGAGCGACCGTTCGACGTGGACGCCGTCGTCGAGCGCATGATGGAGAACGACGCCAACAGCGACGGCAAACTCGCAAAGGATGAAATGCCCGGCCGCTTCGTCGAGCAGATGTTCCCGGTCGCCGACGCCGACCAGGATGGCTTCCTGACGCGCGAAGAACTCAAGACCTATTTCGAAAGCCGGCCGCGCGGCGGCGCCGGCGTCGGCCAGCCCCGCGGCGGCGAAGGTGGGCCGCCCGCCACGTTCGAGAGCCACATGCGCCAGGCCGGCCAGGCGCTTCGAGCACTGCGCCGCACCTCATTCACCGCCGAGACGCAGGCGGATGATCTCACGCGCATCGGCGTCATCGAGGCGTCGCTCATCGGCGCCAAGCAGCTCATCGACCCCGAGCACATGGCCCCGCAGGCCAAAGAGAAATACGGCAGCGACACCGCCACCTACACGCGCGACGTGCGGCTGGCCATCATCAAGGCCATCAAGGCCGCGATCGTCCTGGAAGAGGCCATCATCGCCGGCGACTCGGCCGGTTCGAAGGCGGCGCTCGAAAAGCTCCTTGCCGTCCAGAAGGAAGGCCACGACCAGTTCCAGAATGAAGAGGAAGAAGCCAACGAGCGCCCGGCGCCCGCACCCGGTGGGCGCGGCGGCGGCCGCGGTCCCGGCGGTGGCGGTGGAAATGGCAACGGAGGCGGCAACGGCGGCGGCTGAGGTCGCATCTCCCAATTCGGCACCATCATGTCCAGCGCGGCTCCGGAATCCCGGAGCCGCGTTCTCTTGCGCAGGAGCTAACTCTCGTCGTTCATCTGGCTGATGAACTCGTTGGCCTCGGCGATCGCCGCCGTCATCTCGGCGATCAGGGCGGCGACATCATTTTCGATTCCGGCCACCTCGCCCTGCAGCGACGCGATCGCCTGCGCATTGAGGTTGTGCTTGAGAAAGAGCACCTGGTCGTTAAACGCGACGAGCACCGGCTCCATCTTCGACTCGGCACGCTTCATCGCGCGCATGAGTTCGTCGTAGCGATCGCGCGTCTGCTCAAGCGTCGCCTCGCTGCGCCGCCGCAGATCGGCGCTCGAATACTGTTCGAGTTCCGCTTCCCACTCGCTGAAGAGCGCCTCGGCGACGCTCTCGATCGCGGCGATCCGATCGCGCACATCCTCGGCCTTGCCGTCGCAGCGTTTGAGTTGCGCGTTGAGTTCATCGTATTTGGCCCGGAGTTCGCTCGAAGGCACGGTCACGACGGAAGTGAACTTATCCAGCGCCGTCTGGAACTCCTCCTTTGCCTCCTCCTGGTCATCGCGAGCCTCCTCGACTCGATCGACGAGGATCTCGCGCTTGTGCACACCAAAAGCCTCCATCGTGCCGTAGTAGGCCTTCTGGCACCCGGTGAGCATCAGCGCGGCCAGCAGAGCTGCGTAACAGGAAACGCGCGAGTAATTCATGGTTCTCTCTCTTTCTTCACGACGCGGCCTCGGAACGACCGGCGATTATCTGCATGATCTGTAGCACGGCTGATCGGATCATGCCGTCAGGGCGGACCACCTGTTTGCCATTTCTTCCCTCCGAACGCGGAGTGGCCGCCTAAAACTCCCTGAACCAGAGTACTGCATTATTTCTCCACCGCGCCCGGAGGCTTGCGCGAGTGATTCTCATTGAACATCTCACCAAGACCATCCCGAGCCTGGCGATGCTCGCTTTTCTCTTTGCGCTGTATGGCTTGCTCGGAAGAGCCCCGGCCGTGACGGCGCTCGTGCTCTACGCCCTGCTGCCGATCGTCCTCAACACCTCCCTGCGCGAGGTGCCGCTGGCGGCGCCGGTGATCATCGCGGGTATCCGCGCCCGGACGGTACTCACCGTCGGCATCGCCACGCTCTCGACCTACATCGGCGCGGGCGGACTTGGCGACTTCATCGCCCGCGGACTGGCCCGCAACGACTCGCGTCTGACCCTGCTCGGGGCCGTACCCGCCGCCGTCATGGCCGTAATGCTCAGCCTGCTCATCCGGCTGCTCGAACGGTTTGTGCGCCGAGTGTAAGCACGCGACAGCCGATTCGGCCAAAAACAATCGTCCCGTCTGCAAGACCGCCCACACGCCGGGACATATCCGATGCAGTGCCGGGTCGGCCGCGCGCAAAAAGCGGATCGAACCCGCCATTCCCGAGTGAAACAGGCCCGCCATCGGCGGCGCCGGGAGGAATCCACCATGAACGCCACGACCGTCAAGCACCGCACCCCTGCCGCGCGACCCCAGCGCCTCCTGCTCGCCGCCGCGCTCGCCCTCAGCGCCGCCCTCGCCGCCGAGGCCTCCGCGGGCGACCGCCGCTATCGCGTCGTTCCCCTGCCGCTGCCCAACGGCGCCACCAGCGCGGACGGCCTGGGCCTGAACAACTCGAACGAAGTCACCGGCGGCGTGCTCATGAACCAGCAGGTTCGCCCGTTCCACTACGCCGACGGCGAGGTCACCATCCTTACCGAAATCGAAGGCATCTACACCTCGGGCTATGCCATCAACGACAAAGCCCACATCACCGGCTGGATGTACGAGTGGGGCGTGATCTGGCCGCAGGCGTTCCTCTGGGACGGGCAGACCAACCACTGGCTCATCGATCCACACCACAGTTACACCTACGCGCAGGGACTCAACGAGCGCGACCAGGTGGTCGGCTTCTACTATCCGCCCGGCGGGCACCCCAATGGCGATGCATTCGTCGTCAGCGGCGGCCAGTACATCAATCTCGGCGCCGGCCAGGCGACCGACATCAGTGAGAACGGCATCATCGTCGGGCAGAGCAACCGCTACTTCGGCGCCACGACCGTGTGGGAGCCGGGCCAATCGGGCTGGACGCCGACGTACCTCGACGGCCTGCTCGCCACGGCCATCAACGACTCGGGCACCATGTTCGTCGGCGCCGGGCCGCTCGTGTCCTACTTCGACTCCGCCGTCCTCTGGACAAAGGAAAACGGCCAGTGGGTGCGCACCGACATTGGCAATTGGGATCCATCCGTCTCCAGCGCGATTTCCAACGACGTCAATGACCGCGGTCAGGTCGTCGGCAACTACGAGTCATTCCAGGAGCCCAAGCAGGGGTGGATCTATGAAAGCGGACAGGTCACCTGGCTGACCGATCTGCTCGCGCCGGCCCACGCGCAGTGGCACGTGCTCCGCGCCAAGGGCATCAACGAGACGGGCGTGATCCTCGCCGACGCAACCGACGACCCGAATGGGTACGGTTCACAGCCGGTGCTGCTCATTCCCGAAGAGTTGACGATTCTCGGGCCGCGCGGCCAGGGCGCCGGCGCCAGCAACGAACTCATTGCCGTGAGCGCCGCGCCCGGCAGCCGCATCTACTTCATCGTCGGCTTTGCGATGGGCTCGAGCGGCGTGCCCGGCTGCCCCGGAGTGAATCTCGGCATCGCGGAGCCGCGCCTCACCGGCAGCGCCGTCGCCGACGCCAATCAGCAGGCCACGCTGCGAGTCAACGTACCCGCTGCCGCCCGCGGGCGGACCGTGTATCTTCAGGCGATCGATCCGGCGCGGTGCGAGGTGAGCAACGTGCTGCGTTACACGTTCCGCTGATCTTCGCTGCACCAGTCTTGCACTTCTCATCCGCACGGCGAGCCCGCCTGGTCTTCAGGCGGGCTCCTGCGTTAAGGCCGCCGCGTCGATGCGCAGCGTGCACGCGAGTCCGGCGGAGGTGAAGTCGAAAGCGGCGCTGCCGCCGAGTTCGAATTCGACCAGTCCCCGCACCAGGCGCAGCCCCACGCCGAGTTCGGCCGGGCACTGCGCCGGCGGCCCGCCGCTCTCGGACCAGCAGATGGAGACGGCGCCATTTTCGCGCGTCCAGGAGATGTCGATGCGCCCGCCCGGGGTCGAGAGCGAGCCGTACTTGAGCGCGTTCGTCGCCAGCTCGTGCAGCGCCAGCCCGAGCGGCACCGCCGAGCGAGGCCGCACGAGCAGCGACGGGCCGCTGACGCGAATGCGGTCCGAACCCTCCACGATGAGCGGCGCCAGGCACAGCTGGATCGTGTCGATCATTCGCACGCCGCTCCACTTGGCCCGCGCGAGCATCTCGTGCGTTCGCGCCATCGCCTTGATGCGATTGGCGAACCGGGCGCGGAACTCCTCGATGTCGCTGGTGCTCGCGGCGGTCTGATCGAGCAGGGCCAGCACCGACGCGAGGTTGTTCTTCACGCGGTGATCGAGTTCCTGCATGAGCAGGCGCTGGCGCTGCTCGATCTGGCGCTGCTCGGAGGTGTCGAGGATGAGCACCTGCCTCGCCGGCTCACCGCCGAAGATGATCGTGCTGGCAATGACTTCAACGTCGATCTCCGTGCCGTCGCGCCGCAGGAGGCGCTCGTCGCCGTAGCGATGCGGGGTGTAGTCGGCGTCCAGTTGACGAATCCGCTCGCGGACCGTCTCACGGGAGTCGGCGGGGACGGTCACGTTTACGTGCTGGCCGATGAGATCTTCGGCGCGGTCGTAGCCCAGCAGCCGCGCCGCCGCCGGATTCACAAACTCGAACTTCATGCCGCGGTGAATCATCACGCCCACCGGGCTCGACTCGACCAGCAGCCGGTAGCGCTCTTCGCTCTCGCGCAGCGCATCGAGCGCGCGGCGATGCTCGGAAATGTCGATGAGCACGATGTGCCATCGCGTCCGATCCCGATCAACGATGAGCGGGCGGCTGAGGGTGCGGATCCAGCGGTAGCTGCCGTCGTCTGTCAACAGCCGCGCCTCGCAATCCACCGTTTCACCCCGGGCGGCGCCTCGCGTGGCGGCCTCGGCAATGCGCGGCCGATCGTCCGGATGCAGCAGCTCGAACAAGGCGTCAAATCGTTGCTCCACGCGCGCGGCTGTTTTCGGCCCGAGGATCACATCCAGCCCCGGCCCGAGGTAGATGAGCGAACGCGGCCGGCCCGGCGACGACTCGTACGAGTAGACGACACCCGGGATGTGTTCGGCCACGGCGCGCAGCCGCTCTTCGTTGTCGCGAAGCCGCTCTTGGCTCGACATGAGACGCGAAGAAACAAAAGTCACACCCGCCGCCGCCAGCAGGCCGAGCACGAGGATCAGGTGCGTGCCCATCTGCTGCACGCCGCCCGACGCGCCCTCCAGCGGCGTCAGCGCCACCGTCCACTGCCGGTCGGCAACTTTGAAGGGCGGCGAGAACGCGAACATTGCTCCCACACCGCTGTTCTCGTCCCGCATCGAGTCGTAGATGACTTCTTCCCCGTCGTACACGACCCAGCGGAACGCGTCCTTGAGCGCCACGGAGAGTGAACTCTCGATCAGCGCCGGCGCCAGAACTGACGCGCCGATGAGACGGTCGGGCTGGCTGCGCAGCGGCAGGTAGGCGACAACGCCCTGCATGCGATCCCTCAGATCAAGCAGGGGCGTCACGCACATCGAGTCGCTCGAGGCCGCCTGGCGAAACGCTTCGCGCGCCGTCGGGTTGGATGCCACGTTGCGGCCCACGCGCTGCCCGCCCTCGTCGGCGAGCGGAACCGCCCAGATCACGCCGCCCGAATCATCGACCAGGTCGAGCGCGACAATCCCGGGAAAGAAAATCACGATTGACTCGGATCGCTGCTCGAACTGCTCGCGCGACTCCACCTGCCCCCGGTCCCAGTCCTCGCGGAACTGCCGGAGCACGTTGAAGCAGACCTCGACTTTTTCTTTGATCCGCACCGCCACCTGTTCGGAGGACAGTTGGCTCCGCAGGCGGATGTCTCGCGCATCCTGCTCGCCGACGACGCGCCACAGCGCAGCAAACAAACCGCCCACAACCAGAAACACCGTGGCCGGCACCAGCACCCGAGAGCCTCGAAGATGTGTCGCCATCCGCCCTTGCGCCCCAAGTATGCACGATCGTCTATTCTCGCCCATGAACGGGCGCCGTTCTACCCCGCGCGGGGGAATCAGGGTGGCGAGCCCCGGGTTCGGCCTCCTGCTCGACCTCGGCCAACGCGTTTGCGATCCACCGCTTGCGGGGAATATCCCGCCGCGACCCGCGTCTTCATGGCTGAGACCGCCCGTGGGGCGGGCGCTTGTGCCATTGTCCGCGCTGGAAGGAGCAGATCGTGAGCAGGTCTTTAAACCGACGGCTGGCGTTGGCGGCAGTGATGGGGGCAGGCCTGGCGGCGGCTTCTCTGCTGCCGGGATGCACAAACTCATACTCGGTGGCCAGTTACGAGTCCACCCGGCCCGCGCCCGGCCTGTCCTATGCGTCCTCCGATCTCCACAGCCCCTCCACCCGCTGGAGCCCGACATCGACGCATCACGACTACCGCTACCGCCAGCTGCCGCCCAGCCGCGATCGCTACGAGCGGGTCGCAGAGCAGCCGTTCGCCCGGGTGACCCAGCAGCCGCTGTCCACCTTCGCCGTGGATGTGGACACGGGATCCTACTCGAACATCCGCCGCTTCATCACTGACGGCGAATTGCCGCCCCACAGCGCCGTGCGCGTCGAAGAGATGATCAACTACTTCTCCTATTCCGATGCGCCGCCCAGCGGCGGCGAGCCGTTTGCCGTGCATACCGAAGTTGCCTCCTGCCCGTGGACGCCCGAGCATCGCCTCATGCGCGTGCACCTGGTCGGCCGCGAGGCAGATGCGGCCCAGCGGCCGCCCGCCAATCTCGTGTTCCTCCTCGACGTGTCGGGCTCGATGGAGCCTGAAGACCGCCTGCCGCTCATCAAGAAGGGCATGCGCCTGCTCGTCGATGAACTGCGCGATGACGATCGCGTGGCCATCGTCACCTATGCCGGACACAGCGGTGTCGCACTGCCCTCGACCGCCGTGGCGCATCGCGGCTCGATACTCCACACCATCGACGACCTCTGCGCTCGCGGCAGCACGAACGGCGCTTCGGGCATTCAACTCGCCTACGAGGTTGCCGAGCACAACTTCATACCCGGCGGCATCAACCGCGTGCTGCTCGCCACCGACGGCGACTTCAACGTCGGCATGACCAGCGACCACGCCCTGCTCGATCTCATCGCCTGCAAGGCGCAGAGCAAGGTCTACCTCACCGTACTCGGCGTGGGGCGCGGCAACCTCAACGAATCGATGATGGAGAGCATCGCCGATCGCGGCAACGGCGTCTACGCGTACCTCGACTCCTTCCACGAGGCCCGCCGCGTGCTCTGCGAGCAGGCAGCCAGCACGCTCGAAACCATCGCCAAAGACGTAAAGATCCAGGTCGAATTCAATCCGGCCGCCGTCGCGGGCTATCGCCTCATCGGCTACGAGAATCGCGCGCTGGCCGATCGCGATTTCAACGACGACCGCAAAGACGCGGGCGACATCGGCGCCGGACACAGTGTAACCGCCCTTTACGAGATCGTTCCGGCGGGCCGGCCTGTGCCGTGGGGGGTGGACCCGCTGCGCTACCAGCGGCCGGCGGGCGAGCCGGAGTTCGTGACTTCCGAGCAGGGCCTCGAATCCGGCGAGCTGTGCACCGTCAAACTCCGCTACAAGCAGCCCGACGGCGTGACGAGCCGCTACCTCGAGGTCCCCGTGCGCGACGGCGAACTCGACTGGCGGCAGGCTTCGGCCGACTTCCGCTGGGCGGCGGCCGTGGCGGCGTTTGGCATGACCTTGCGCGATTCCATCGGCCGGGGCGACGCCGACTTCGACCTCGCACTCGAACTGGCAGGCGAAGCGCGCGGCCTCGACGAAGCCGGCTACCGCGCTGAATTCATGAGCCTTGTTCGCAGCGCGCAGAAACTCGACCGCCGCTATGCATCGAGCTCGCATCGAGACTGAACACACTTCAAAAGGTGAATAGCCGCCGGCGGAAGCCGACGGGTGACCGCTCAGCCTAATCGTCTTCAGCGCCGCCCGGCGTGATAGCATCTGTCGATGCTCTGTGCCCGCTGCCAGTACGACCTGCGAGCCCACACCGAGGATCAGTGCTGCCCAGAGTGCGGGTTACCCGTGTGGACTACCAGGGCGATTGTGCTTGAGCGCAAGCAAAGGGTGCGCACCCACGTACAGTACTATGTTCTGGCATTGATCGCCGGCTGCGTTCCCGGTCTGTTCCTTCTTGTCAACCTCGAACTCGCATCCGCTCCTGGCACCGTGATAGCGATCGGTTTCGGTGGACTTCTGAGTTCCTTTGGCGCGGGTCTCATCGGGCGACTGCTGCTGACAGCCAGCGAGCCTCGGCTGCTTGCCACTGTATTCGCATGGCCGACGTGCACGCTCGGTGTACTCACCGTCATCGATACGGTTTATTGGCTTGCGTACGGAATCGTGATGCTCGCAGCCGCCCTGCTTGGCTCCTGCGCAGCGGACTGGCTGAAGCGACGTCCTACTTCTTCTTAAACTCCGCAATGTCCATCGTCGCGACGGGAAAGGCAAAACGGGACAGGTGCGTTTGTTTCCGCACCTGTCCCGCAATACGTTCGCGCGTGCTGCTGGCGCTTACTGGCTCACGCGGCAGGTCGTCGCATCGATGGCCTGGTACACCCAGCCGCACGCGCCGCTGCCGATGTACCCGTTGCGCGACATGACGCCGCTGCCATCCGCCGGCGCCGTGAAGAGCAGGCGGATTCCACTGGGCGACAGGTTCAACTGTGTGCCGGCGCAGGTCATGTGGCCGGGAATGATGAACACGCCCACGCTCGGCGCCGTGACCACGCCGACGTAGCCGAAGGGCGTAGCGCCGTTCACGGTGAAGTTGATCGTGCCCGGGCACGAGCCCGTCCGCGTCAGCGTGAGCGCCCGACGGCCGATGGATGTCAGGCTGAAATGGTCCACGTACTGCGTCGGAGAATACGGATCGATCGTGTGCGGGCGGCTGATGCGCGCGCCGATCTCGTGCGCGCCGTTGCGCTGTGCGGTGAACTGCACCGTGAGTGTGCCGCGCACCGTCGTGTTGCTGGGGATGATGCCCACGCGGTCGTACGCGATCGATTGGCCGTCCACGAGGATCTCGAAGATGCCGCCTTCGCCGTTGATGTACTGCGGGTGCGAGACCGCCGCCCAGTCGCAGGTGATCTCATACGTGCCGCCGCTCACAAGGCTGGGTTGCTGCACGAGTTCGACGCCCTCGGCCTGGCCGATGTAGTACACACGCTGGCCCACGACGTAGCGCGCCGCGGGCGACGCCGGCTGGCCCTGGTTGGTCTGAAAGTTGACGATCGAGCCAGGCGAGCCCAAGCCGTTGGCGGTGTTCCGCTGCGTCCAGCCGGTAAAGCCCGAGGCGAAGTCCCCGTTCGTAAAAAGGTTCTGCGCCAGAGAAGAGCTGGCCGCGGCGCCGACCAGGGCGAGCGCGCTCGCCACGATGAGGATGCAGCCGGCGTTTCGATTTGTGAAATGCATGACGGTTCTCCTTGCGATGACTGCCCAGAACCCGGCGCACCGGCTCGCACCAGGTCGGCTTCAGATGCAGGCGACCATCGCCTGCTTACAAGGAAGAACTCGTAACGGGACGACGATGCGGTCAATGGAAATGCTGCAATCCGCAGTTCCGGGATTGACTGGTCCGCAGGCCGAGACGAGCCGCGCCTCTGAGGATCTGTTGCTCAAACCCGTCATTCCGGCGCAGAGCCTGACCCGAGCGAAGGCGGGGGCGGGATCGACGCCGGCTAGCGGCTCATGAACTCTGCGATGTCCATCGTCTCCACCACCTCGCAGCAGCCGTTGCCCACGTCGCGCACGCGGTTCACCGTGCCGTCGGTCGCGCTGTAGGTATGGAACTCGCGCAGCGGCGGCGAGTAGATGTGCAGGGTGACGAGGTTCTGGCCCGCCGGCTGGAGATTCGAAATCTGGTGCGTGTCGCTGTCCTGGCTGGCGCAGATGTCGCCGACGTTGAGTTCGTGCGAGCGTGTCGCCATCATCATGCCGCACGGCGACGGCTCGTAAACCGTCTCGACGCCGCGACCCAGCAGCACGCGCACGCCGCAGGTCGTGTTCGTGTGATCGTGTATCGGGCTGCGCTGCCCGCTCTTCCAGCACAGCGCGAACACCTGGTACCACTTGCCCTCGCGGATGAGGTTGCGCTTGTAGTGCTCATCGCAGTAGCGCAGGTGCTCGGCCACGTCATCGGGCGTGACGTGCACGGCCCGCATGGCGCGTTCGAGTTCGGCGATGTCGGCCCGGCCGGTCAGGGCGTCGAGGTGTTCAAACAGCGGCGCCAAGGCCTCGATCTCATTCGCCATCTTCATCGCCATGTGGGGCTCCTTGGGCCGGTTGCGAACGCGGTTACTGATAGAAGATACACGAAAAACCGCCCGACTCAAGCGAAAACCGCCGCCGGCGGCCCGAATTGCCCCGGAAGAGGCGGTCACGGGCTCACAACCGCCGAATGATCGCCTCGGCGAAATCCGTGGTGCCCGCGCTGCCGCCGATGTCGCGCGTGAGTTCTTCGGCTCTCCCGTCCGTCAAGACCGCGTTATAGGCGTCCTTGATGCGCCGGGCCGGCTCGCGCAGGCCCAGGTGCCGCAGCATCATCACGCCGCTCATGATTACCGCTAGCGGGTTGGCGATGTTCTGCCCGGCGATGGTCGGCGCGCTGCCGTGCACCGCCTCGAAGATGGCGCACGCATCGCCGAAGTTCGCGCCCGGCACGACGCCCAGGCCCCCCACCAGCCCCGCGCACAGGTCGCTGATCACGTCGCCGTAGAGGTTCTCAAGCAGCAGCACGTCGAACTGCCCGGGGTTCTGCACGAGTTGCATGCAGCCGTTGTCGATGATGAGTTCCTGGTATTCGACGCCCGCACCGATCTCCTCGTGCACGCGGCGGGCGCACTCGATAAACAGGCCGTCGGACATCTTCATGATGTTGGCCTTGTGGAAGACCGTCACCTTGCTCCTGCCGCGCTCTCTGGCGTAGTTGAACGCGAAGCGGGCGATGCGCTCGCAGCCCTTGCGCGTGGCGATCTTGAGGCTCTCGACCACGCCGGGCACGATCTCGTGCTCGATGCCCGAATACAGGCCCTCGGTGTTTTCGCGGATGACGACGATCTCGACGTTTTCAAAGCGGGTCCGGATGCCCGGCATCGATCGCACCGGCCGCACCGCGGCGTAGAGGTCGAAGGTCTTGCGGAGTTGGACGTTGACGCTGGCAAAGCCGGTGCCGATGGGCGTGGTCAGCGGCCCTTTGAGCGCCACGCAGTGCCGCGCGATCGCTTCGAGCGTAGCCGGGGGCAGCAGGTGCCCGGTGCGCTCGAGCGCGCCGGCCCCGGCGTCGAGTTCGATCCACTGGAGGTCGGCGCCGGCCGCGTCAATCACCCGCCGCGCAGCGCCGGTGACTTCCGGGCCGATCCCGTCGCCGGGCAGCAGACACACGGTGTGGCTCATGACATTTCTTCTCCCGCTCATTCCGGCCAATCAGGGCGAGGATCGTAGGAACGAGCGCCGCTGAATCGACTCGGGCTTTCCCTCGACCGGTCCGACGGGCCTTTAGTCGCGGCGCCCGATCTGCTCGCGTAGGCTCCATAACCAAGCCGTTCACCCGCTATTCCGGAGGCTCTCATGTGGCTCGAACACGTCAACCTCACCGTCTCCGACCTCGATGCAGCCGCGAAGTTCTATGGCGAACTGCTCGGCCTGAAGATCCGCTGGCGACGTGAGCCCGGCTCGCCCGAGACGCCGGCCATCCACATCGGCGACGACCGTTCGTATCTCGCGCTCTTCCAGGCCGACCCTGCCGAGGCCGGTCGGCTAGACGAACCCGAGTACGGCCGCGTCGGCTTCAATCACGTCGGCTTCGTCGTCGATGACCTCGACGCCAAAGTCGCCTGGCTCACCCAGCGCGGCATCGAGACGGAGATCGAAGACTCTTATGAGCCCGGCCGCCGCGCGTACTTCTACGACCCCGATGGCATCGAGGTGGAACTGGTGGAGTACCGGTGATGGCTTTGTGTGAGCGCGTCGTACATGGATCGGCGTCACGCGCTGGAAGTCGAGTCGGCCAATCGCATACCATCTCCCGAGATCACGAGATGCCGAAAGCGAAACGCTACAACGTGACCGACGGAAAGCTCGTCCTGACGCTTGAGGATGCTGGACGGGGCTGGTACGCCGTGACCTCTCCGATGGATCCAGCGGTCCAGACGCAGGCGAAGAGTATTCCCGAAGCCTTCGAGCGGGCACGAGACGCCATGGCAGAGTTACGGAAATATCGGCAGTCGAAAGTCGAGAAGTCTCGCAGTCGACGCGCGAGTGCCTGATCAGATACCGCGGGGCACAGGAATATCCAATTGCCGGCAGATCGCGCGCGCCGTTGGATTCGCAATTTCCCGATGACGAGGCACGGTCGATTCGCGATCATTCATCGGGTTGTGCCAAACGTCGTGCCGGCGACCGTGGCGGACGCGCTCGCAGTCATGATCCCGGAGATGCTGTTCTAGATCCCGCCGTTTCACCCGCGTCTCCCTGATTTTGACTCGGTCTAGAACTCCGCCAACCGCGGCGCGCGCGGGAACGGGATCACATCGCGCATGTTTGCCATGCCGGTGACGTACATGAGCAGGCGCTCGAAGCCCAGGCCGAAGCCCGCGTGGGGTACGGTGCCGTAGCGGCGCAGGTCGCGGTACCACCAGTAGCCCGCCTTGGGCAGTTTCATCTCGTCGAGCCGCCGGTCGAGCACCGCCAGCCGCTCTTCGCGCTGCGAGCCGCCGACGAGTTCGCCGATGCGCGGCACGAGGACATCCATCGCCGCCACCGTCTTCTCATCGTCGTTGAGGCGCATGTAAAACGCCTTGATGTCCTTGGGATAGTCCGTCACCACGACCGGCTTCTTGTGCACCTGCTCGCACAGGTAGCGCTCGTGCTCGGACTGCAGGTTGTCGCCCCAGTTGACCGGGTACTCGAACTTCTTGCCGCTGGCCTGCAGTTCCTTCACCGCGTCGGTGTAGGTGAGGTGCACGAACTCCGAGTCGATGACGTGCTGCAGCGCGTCGATGATGCCCTTCTCGATGCGATCGTCGAAGAACTTCATGTCATCGGCGCAGTCCGCCAGCACGGTACGCAGCAGGTGCTTGATGAGATCGATCGCCAGCAGCCGGTCATAGCGCAGATCGGCAAAGGCGATCTCCGGCTCAATCATCCAGAACTCGGCCAGGTGACGGGCCGTGTTGCTGTTCTCGGCGCGGAACGTCGGGCCGAAGGTATAGACGTTGCTCAGCGCGCAGCAGTAGGTCTCGACGTTCAATTGCCCCGAAACGGTGAGAAACGACTCGCGGCCGAAGAAGTCCTGCTCGAAATCCACGTGCCCGTCAGGCCGGCGCGGCAGGTTGAGCAGATCGAGCGTGCTCACGCGGAACATCTCGCCGGCCCCTTCGGCATCCGAAGCCGTGATGATCGGCGTGTGCACCCAGAGAAACCGCCGCGCGTCGAAGAACTGGTGAATCGCCTGCGCCAGGCGGTGCCGCACGCGCGCGACGGCGCCAAAGGTGTTCGTGCGCGTCCGCAGGTGCGCAACGGTGCGCAGGTACTCGAACGAATGCTGCTTGGGGCTGATGGGATAGGTGTCCGGATCTTCCACGTCGCCGAGGAGTTCGATCGACTCGGCCTGGATCTCGAATCGCTGCCCCTTGCCCTGGCTCGCGGCGAGCGTGCCCGTGCAATCCACGCTGCAGCCGGTCGTGAGTTTGAGCACGACCGAGTCGTAGTTGGACAGACTGCTGGGCGCCACGACCTGGATCGGGTCAAAGCACGTGCCGTCGCTCACGTGCACGAAGCTCAGCCCGGCCTTGCTGTCGCGGCGCGTGCGCACCCAGCCCTTGATGCGTACTTTTGAGCCGACCTGGCCGCTCTGAAACGCGTCGGCAATGAGCGTCCGATCCATGATGCGAAATCCTCCGCTGGCAGGCGGGGATGATAGCGGCCAGCCGCGCGTGGCGTCATTCCCGGGCGAGCCCGGAGGCAAAGACGAGCCCGCGCCGGTGAGGGCCCGCTGCCTACAGGTGCGCCCGCACCGTCATGCCTGCGCAGGCAGGCATCCACGAACGTGCAGCCGGCCGTATTATGTGTTTGAATGCAACTGATACAGCGTGCACACCCGCGCGCGGGAACGACGGTGCGCGCCCTAGGCGCTCTTGCGCAGTTGCCGCAACTGGGCTTCCTGCTGGATCGTCACGCAGCGGCGGATCTGGTCCACGATGAACTTCTGGTGGCTGCGATTGTGGCCGAACTCAAACGCGAGACCGCAGTACGTCTTCTGGCTCGAGTCGATGTGCGTGTGCACCAGTTTGGCCGTCACCGCCAGGGGCACGGCGATCTCGGGCGGCAGCGCGATGCTCAGCCAGAACACGCGATGCCGCGTCAGCGCCTGCGCATCGCCGGCCTCGACGACGAGGCCGATGCCCCCGCCGCCGATATTCGCCAGCGTGGCCGTGAACGGCGGCCCCACCTCGGGCATCGTCAGATGTTCATCCACGTTCTCGTACGTCTCATCCTCAGCGGGATTCTGCGATGCGAGCACGCGCATCTCGTTGGTCTTCTCGGCGAGCACGACCGAATCCGGATTGAGCAGTGGCCAGCAGGTCACTTTGGGCAGCACGAGTTGCGTCGTCGATACGCGATAGAAGCTCCGCCGCCGGCAGCGCTCGACGCTCTCGGGCACGGCCACGCGGAACGCGCCGCCTGACCGCCCCGGCACGGGCGAGAACTCCGCCGAACCGAGCACGCGCGTCGTGAACATCCAGCGGTTCTGTCCGACCGCCATGACGACGACGAGTTCGACGCCTGTTTCGAGATTCATCATCTCGCCCAGCGCCATGGGCTGTTCGAGCACGATCTCGTCATCGCACAGGCTGAGGATGCGCACGCGCCAGATGAGATTGGACGTGGCGCCATCTTCCGCGCCGGCGTCGTCGCCTGTCGCGCGCGGGAAGGAGATTTCGAGGCCGCCGCCGCGCTCGAAGATCTGTTCGAGGCTGCGTCGCCACTGTTCGTTGCGAAGTCGGTTGGCCGGCAAGGAGCATCCCCTTTGGCGTGCTGGACCGCCGCAGCCCGCGCGGCCGAGCGCGCGGGCCTCTCTCGAAGTATCGGCGTTCGGGGCACGCACTTGAGCGCCAGTTGGAGCGTGCGGTCGCCCCCGCCCGCGCCAGGCCGCGCCGCCGTCAGACCCTCGCGGGCGCGTCCGGTAATGCCGCCGCCTGCCGCAATTTCGTCTTGAGCCATATCAGGAACCGCAGCGAAAACGGGGCGCACGAGAGCGTGTAATGCCCGCAGCCCATCTCCCGCCACTCGTGCGGCACCTCGTGCTCCTCGAACTGCGACCGCAGCCGCCGGCCCGTCTCGACCGGAAACGTGAAGTCATAGCGCGAGGTGAGCATGATGCGCTGCGGGCGCGACATGTCGCGCAGCCGGTGCACGTACGTAGACGCCGAGAGCGGCCGCCAGACCCGGTGCAGGCGCTCCATGTCGATGTGGGGCTCGACCGCCTTGCGCACGTGGCGCGTCGAGATGCCCTGCATCACGCACTGGGCAAAGTTGTCGCCGCACAGCACGCAGATGACGCCCGTCGGCCGGGGATCAAATGCGTCGAGCATGTTCACCACCGCCGAGCCCACGCTGAAGCCCACCAGCACGATTCGCTCGTGCCCGAGTTGGCGCAGAATGCTCACCGCATCCATCGTGTCGAGCACGCTCTGCTGCATCGAGCGCATGGTTCGGCCGAGGTCCGAGCAAATGAGCGCCTGGGCGTATTTCCAGTTCTCGGGCTGGCGCTCGTCCTGGTAGGGCAGGCTCAGCGACGCCCCGCCAAAGCCGCACTGCCGCACGCTGGGCAGCAGCGTCTTGAGTTTCCATCGCTCGGTGTTCCACGCCGGCACGGCCAGCACCATGGGGCAGCCCTTGCGCAGCGGCCGGTAGGCGATGTAGCCGGTGCGGTTGCGAACCTCGCTGGTCACGCCCCGGCTCGGGTACTCAATCAGCCCTTCCTTTACCGTGAAGGGAACATCGCCCTCGAAACGGGGAAGGAACCGCTCCGGGTCAATGGTCCACTCATCCGCGACCGCCATGAGGCCATCGAGATCGTCTTCGTCGGCGATGGATGGAAACTCATCGCTCCACCAGTCCGCACCCACGCGAAATGGCAGCGGCACGTGGTCGCGGCCATAACGGTGCGCGAGGCGCACCTCCCAGTTTCGGATCAGCCGGCTGTACAACGGACTGCTGCTCCCCGTGCGTCGTGGAAAACGCCAATAGCGTAGGCCGACGCGGGCGGTTGTAGCGCCGCCGCCGGCTCCGGGATACGGGGATTTCGCTGACTTGCAGGCTTATTCGACGGTCACGCTCTTGGCCAGGTTCCGCGGCTTGTCCACATCGTGGCCGCGCAGCACCGCCGCGTGGTACGCCAGCAGTTGCAGCGGAACCGCGGTCACCAGCGGCTGCATCGGCTCGGGCATGTCGGGCACGTAGAACACCTCGTCGGCGTGCTGGCGGATCGCCTTGTCCCCTTCCGTGGCCACGGCGATCACCCGGCCGCCGCGGCTGCGCACCTGCTGGATGTTCGTCACGATCTTGTCGTACTGGCTGTTGCGCGTGGCGACGAAGACGCACGGCATGCCGTCGTTGATCAGCGCGATCGGGCCGTGCTTCATCTCCGCCGCCGGCATGCCCTCGGCGTGGATGTAACTGATCTCCTTCAGTTTCAGCGCGCCTTCGAGCGCTACAGGGTAATTGTGCCCCCGGCCCAGGAACAGCCAGTTCTCGCGGTCGATGTACTTGGCCGTCACGTCCCGGATCGCCTCCGACTGGCCGAGAATCTTCTCAATCCGGTCCGGCGTCGCTTCGAGTTCGGCCAGGTACTGGCTCACCTGGTCGGCCGAAAGGAACCGCCGCCGCCCGATGAACAGCGCCAGCAGCGTCAGCGCCATCACCTGCCCCAGGAACGCCTTGGTGGACGCCACGCCAATCTCCGGCCCCACGCGCAAGTACACCCCCGCGTCCGTGCCGCGCGCGATCGACGAACCCACCACGTTGACGATGCCCAGCGTCAGCGCGCCGCGGTCACGCGCTTCGCTCAGCGCCGCCAGCGTGTCGGCCGTCTCACCCGACTGGCTGACGGCGATGACCACCGAACCATCTTCGATGATGGGATTGCGATAGCGGAACTCGCTGGAGTATTCGACTTCGGCCGGAATCTTGGCGAGGTCTTCGAGCAGGTAATCGCCGATCATCGCCGCGTGCAGCGCCGTTCCCTGGCCCAGCAGGATGAACCGCCGCGCCTTGACGAGCTCGCGCGCATATTCAGCGATCCCGCCGAGCACGACGCGCCCCTCGCGCGAATCGGTGCGCCCGCGCAGCGTGTTGCGCAGCGCGTTGGGCTGCTCGAAGATCTCCTTGAGCATGAAGTGTTCGTGGTCGCCGAGTTCGATCTCCTGCAGCTCGATCTCCAGATCCTGGATGCGCGGCGTGACGTGCACGTCATCCAGCGTGGTCGTGCGGAAACCGTCGCGCGACAGCCGGGCCACCTGGTAATCTTCGAGCGCGAACGCCTGCGTCGTGTGCGCCACGATCGCGTTGCCGTCTGAGGCCACGATGTACTCACCCTGCCCCACGCCGATCATCAGCGGCGAACCCTTTCGCGCGCAGACGAGCACATCAGGCTCCTCCTCGCAGATGACGGCGATGGCGTAGGCGCCCGTCACCTCGCGCAGCGCCGCCTGCACGGCGCGCTCCAGCGTCATGCCGCTGTCCTTGTCGTACAATTCAGAGATGAGCATGCACAGGACTTCGGTGTCGGTGTCGGAGGTGAAGGTGTGCCCCTTCTCTTCGAGCCAGGTGCGCAGGCTTGCGTAGTTCTCGATGATGCCGTTGTGGATGATGGCGATGCCGTGGCCGCGCGGCTTGGGGTCGTCGCGGTGCGGGTGGGCGTTGGAGTCGGAGGGGACGCCGTGCGTGGCCCAGCGGGTGTGGGCGATACCCAGCGTGCCATCCAGGCCCTTTTCCTTGCGGACCTTCTCTTCGAGCACGCTCACGCGACCCACCGAGCGGACCACCCGCAGGCCGCCATTGATCAGGGCCAGCCCGGCCGAGTCATAGCCGCGGTATTCGAGACGCTTGAGCCCCTCCATCAGGATGGGCAGCGCCGGCTTGGAGCCGATGTAGGCGACGATTCCACACACGTCAGGCCGTCCCTTTCCGGAGCCCTGCAAAGCCCCTCAGACACGCAGGCGGCAGCGCTTGGCGCTCCCCCGTCGAGCCC
This sequence comes from Phycisphaerales bacterium, assembly GCA_020852515.1. Taxonomy (NCBI): domain Bacteria; kingdom Pseudomonadati; phylum Planctomycetota; class Phycisphaerae; order Phycisphaerales; species Phycisphaerales bacterium. The sequence continues at coordinate 36,317 of JADZAS010000037.1, read as the reverse complement.
GGCCCTCGTCCGAGCCACTCCCGCCCGACGCCAAATGGTACGCGAGGCCCCGCCGGCCGATCGGCCGCACCGGGCCCGCCCCCCGGCTCAGGGCTGTCCGCCCATCTCCTCCGGCCCGGCGGTCGAAAGCGATGGCTGCCCGGCCTGGGCCAGATCGAGATTCTCCAGGACGTACTTCAGGTCGCAGTGAACCGTCGTCTTGGATGACTTGATGTGCCTGATGTCCAGGTCCACGCTCATGGTGCTGCCCAGCACGGTGCCGCTGTCCACGTGCAAGCGCACCTCGCCGGAGATCAGCCCGCTGGCCACGGCGTCCTGACCGACGTGGTGGATTCCCGCCGCGGGCATGACGGACGTGTTGACGAGGTTCGCCTTCCACGACACCCGAGCGACGTGCGTACTCTCGTTGTATTCCTCGAACTTGAGATCGAAGCGGATGATCTGGGGCTGGCCGAACACCGAAAGGCGCACGGGCATGCCGGCTGTCCAGGTCTGCCCCGGCACGATGCCCTTCGAGGGCAGCGGCGGCAGGATCGAGGTGATGCCGGTGTACATCCACGAGCACTCGAGCGTCGAGAGCATCGGCGATTCGGCCGGGGCGGCCAGCAGCGCGCCATTCGAGAACCGCAGCGTGCTCGGCTTGGCCAGCAGGCTCGAAACCGTGTGCGAACCGACGTACTGATCGTGCGGCCCGAAGCGCGTCTCGCCCGACATCGGCCGCACCTCGCGCAGGCCTTCGCCATTGACGATGATCGAATACGAGCCCCGGCCGGCGCGGCAGCGCATTTCAACGTCGGTGAGCCGCACGTACAGATCGACCGCGCCTTGCGGCAGGTTGTCGCTGGATGTCAGCGGCCGCGCCGCCAGCGTGAAGCCCAGCGAGCCGTCGTAGCGCATCGTCGTCTCGCGCTCGTCACGCTGGATTTTCTCCGAACCGGTGATCGACGTGCGAAACGCGCCGGGCAGAACCTCAATGCTCTCAGGCGGGAACTCGTAGCTCAACGCATAGCGCGTCTCGAAGACGGGCAGGCCGTTCTGAGCCAGCGCCGCCCCGGCCGTAAGAGCAATGACAGCGCCGCCTGCGAGCAGGCGCCAAGCGGAAAAGCGCGCGTAGGTGGTGCAGCGGTTCATGGCGGCGCAGTAACGGATAACCGTTGGTTTCATCGGCGCAACGCCGCCCGGGCATCAACCGCCAGGCGCGGGAGTCCGGGCAACTGGTCCCGTCTGTGCGGGCCTTACCGATAAGAGAACGACCGCTCGCCGAAGTGCATCCGCATCGCCTTCTTGGCGGCCGCGAGCGTCTGCTCGGCCGTGTTATTGGCCTTGGCGCAGCCGGCGCGGATGATCTCGAGGATCTTCTGATCCTGCCCCTCATACTGGGCCCGGCGCTGGCGGATGGGTTCGAGCAGCGCGTTGATCGTCTCGCCCAGTTCCCGTTTCACGTCGCCGTCGCCGACCTTGCCCGCGGCATACTGCTCGCGCAGCTCCGCCACGCGGCTCTTGTCGCCGTGAAAAGCGTCGAAATACTGGAAGAGCACGTTGTTCGGATCGCCCGGGTCGGTCGCGCTCTGCCGGCCGGTGAATATCTTGTTGACCTTCTTCTGCACTTCCTTGGCCGTGTCCGAGAGGTAGATCGCGTTGCCCAGCGACTTGCTCATCTTGTTCACACCGTCGGTGCCCACGAGCCGGCCGACGCGGCCGACGTCGGCTCGCGGAATCGGGAACAGCCCACCGGCTGCAAGGTGCTCCTCGTCGGCGACCTGGTCCGAAACGCCGCAGTACACCTGGTTGAACCGCCGCGCGACCTCGCGCGTCATCTCGATGTGCGCCACCTGGTCTTCGCCCACCGGCACCGCTTCGGGCCGGAACGCGAGGATGTCGGCCGTCTGCCCCACGGCGTAGAGCAGGAAGCCGAACGAATAGGTGTCGCCGAGGTTCTTGACGATGATCTCATCCTTGATCGTCGGGTTGCGCATCACCCGCCCGAAGCCCAGCAGCATCGAGAAGAAGAACGTCAGTTCGGCGATCGCCGGCACTTCGCTCTGCACGAACATCGTGCTGCGCTCCGGGTCCATGCCCACCGCCAGCCAGTCGCGCAGGACTTCGAGCGTGTCGGCCCGGATCTCGTCGGGCTTGTCGCTGCGCGTGGTCATGGCGTGCACGTTGGCGACGAGGAAGTAGCAGTCGTGCGTCTCCTGCATGGCCAGGCGCCGCTCGAGGCTGCCGACGTAGTGCCCAAGGTGCAGGCGGCCGGTCGGCGTGTCGCCGGTGAGAATGCGCGGCCGGGATGAGCTGTCGCTGGTCATAATCGCGGCAAGTGTATGGGCCGCGTGGTGCGGTTTCTGAACGCAATGAAAAGCCCAGGCAAGGCGTGGCCTGGGCTTTGACTGCCAATCAGATTGCCACGAAGCGCTACGGAATCGCCGCCACGTTGCTCGTGTCGCAGGAACTTGTTTCGACGAGTTGCAGTTGGCCGCCGCAGCCCGCGCTGATGATGCCCAGGACCGACCCCGCGCCATCGCCCGTCCCGAACACCCTCACGAGCTGGACGCGCCCCTGAATGCCCAGAACGGTTCCGCGGCAGGGCCCGCCGGGGATCGTCGTGCTGCCGGGCAGGTCGCCATACACCAGCCCCTGCCGACGACCCGGCGTGGCGCCGCTCCATGACACCGTCACGGCGCCGGGACACTGGCCCGTCACTTCGAGGCGATATCCGCCCGGCGCTTCCCACGACAGATCATCCACCGCCACCAGAAACGAGATCGACGACATGCGGACGTGATCGATCGCGCCGCTCACTTCAATGCGCGACCACGTTCCCGCCACCAGCGTGACATCGGCCATGTCCACAACGTTGTTCGCGCCGTCGTAGGCCGTGAGGATAAACGCGCCGTTCATCGGCGAGGTCGCATAGCACTCGACGCGGGTCGCCCCTCCGGCGAAGTACACGAACTCGGGCAGCGTCGCGTAACTGCTGAAGATGTCAAACGCGAGAAAGTTGTCGCCGCTGCGCGGCTGTGCGCCAAAGCCGCTGCAGCCATCGAGTATCGCCCCCCCTTCGCCCGGCTGGCGACCCTCGAACGTCACGCCTCGCGCGGCATACTCATCCGTCAGCGGCATCGTCTGGGCAAAGTCGCACGGCTGCGGGCCCAGCTCGTCGAACGTGATGGTGTCGGCGGCAACGGCGGCCACCGCCGCAAGCCACGCGCCACCCGCCGCGATGGGCAGCAGACGATTCGAAAAGTTCATCTCGGTTCCCCTTCGTGTTCAGACCCTTGGTTCGGCGCCATTGTGACACGTTTCGCCGCGAAATGCAAGGGCGCTGTGTTCAGGCGCCGAAAAAACAGACAAAAGCCCAGGCAAGGCCTTGCCTGGGCTTTGTTGATGATCGCGATGTCGAGCAGTCGTTACGGAATCTGCCGCACATTGCTCGTGTTGCACGAACCCGCTTCGACCAATTGCAGATAGTGACCGCAAGCAGCGGTGCCCGCCGGACCGTTGACCGACCCGCTGCCGTTTCCGGTGCCGAACGTGTTGACCAACCGCACCTGGCCCTGCACGCCGAGCATGGTGCCCTGGCAAGGACCGGTGGGAATGATGGTCGATCCCTGATCGGCGCCGAAGACGAGACCCTGCTGCTGACTGGGCGTGGCGCCCCGCCACTCGATGGTGAGTGTGCCGGGGCATGTGCCGCGCACCGTCAGGACGTATCCGCCGGCGGCCTCGATCGTCAACCGCGTAACGTAGCCATCGTCGCCATTGGAAGAACCCGTCGTGGCCTCAGCCCCGAAGGCCCAGAGGCGATCGATCGTGGACAGGCCGCCGTTGCCCAGTCCGGTGCCAGCGGCGTCGAATTGCGTGGTGCCCGCGCCATTGAAGACTTTGTACTCGACGAGGAGGTTGCTCACGCCGTCGTAGATGAAGGAGTCATCGATATCGATCACGATGTCAAAGCCGCTGCCGCTGCTCGAGAGGCTGAGGAATCCGTCGTATACCACCGTCACGTCGCCGCCGTAGTTGTCGGCGAATGTGGTGCTCATCGCGGTCGGATTCACCGAGGTGTGGCACAGCCGAACTTCGGTGTCGATGTTGCCCGAGCTGAACGGGCCGCCCGAACTCTCATCCACGCGAAAGGCTATTTCCGTGATGGCGCCTCCCTGCCCGCCGAACTGACTTGCCGCAAAGACCTGTTGAACGCGCATGGGCGAGCCGCCGTTGAACGGGAACGCGTTGTTCGACGGGCCCGGCGAATTCTCGTTGTCGTTGGGGATGTAGACGTAGTCCTGGCCCAGGACCGCCGCACCGCTCAGCGCGATTGCGAGTCCGGCCGCCGCACAAATCCGACTTTTCATCTCTTTCTCCTTCATTAGCTCAAATCCACGGATGCTCAGAGGTGCCGGCGACCTTCGTCGGCATCCTCCGCGATCCTCATGGTATCTGCCTCACGTTGCTTGTGTTGCACGATCCTGATTCGACCAGTTGCAGGAAGTGCCCGCAGGCGCTGGTTCCGGCCAGGCCACTGATCGTGCCGGCGCCATTGCCGGTGCCAAATGTGTTGACCAGCCGCACCTGGCCCTGCACGCCGAGCATGGTGCCCTGGCAAGGACCGGTGGGAATGATGGTCGATCCCTGGTCGGCGCCGAAGACGAGACCCTGCTGTTGGGACGGCGTCGCGCCGCTCCAGCGCACCGTTACCGTTCCCGGGCACTGCCCGCTCACGTTGAGGTTGTAGCGCCCGCTGACATCCCACGACAGGTCGTCGATGACGAGAAAGGTCGTGCTCGCCGAAATCACAATGTGATCGATGTCGCCGAGCACCTCGACCATCGAGTACAGCCCCGTGGACATGCTGACCGACTGTGTGTCGACGAGGTTGTTGGCCGCGTCGAACGCCTCGACCGTGAGCACGCCGCTCTGGATGCCGGCTGAGGCGAAGAGTTCGACGCGGCCGGCGCCTTCGGTGAAGGTGATCGTCTCGGGCCAGCGGGGGTAGCCGACCGACGTGTTGAAGGCGAGAAAGTGCACGCCGCTGCGGGCGTTGATGCCGAAGTTGCTGCACTGATCGAGAATCGCACCGCCCTGGCCCGGCTGCGGGCCCGCGAAGAGCACGCCCACCGCGGCGTACTCGTCGCTCAGCGCCTGGGTATCGACGAAGTTGCACGGCTGCGGGCCGAGTTCTTCAAAGGTGATGGTGTCCGCCGCCACCGCCGCCGCGCCGGCGGCCGCACCGACCACTGCGAAAGTCCCGATCGCCCTTGCCCACCGATTCGCACAGCCTCTCATGCGCCACTCTCCTTGGGTCAGATCCCGCACCGGGCCACAGGTTCGCCCGCCGCGCGGCGGGCCGCCATCATTATGCCCGAAAACCGCGCAATCCTGCGCCCGATTTACACGATTCTGATGCAAATTCCCGGCACGATGCGCCGCCGCAGGTCGTTCGAGGAGCATTTTCACCGCGGAGATCGCCGAGAGCGCGGAGACAGGCAGAGCCTGTTCCGGGCCAGTGAATCTGCATCTGGAAAGCGAGTCTCTGCGCTACGCGCCCGGCGACAGCGCCAGCAGCAGCACGATGTTGCCGAGATTGAACAGGCCGTGCATCACCATCGGCGCCAGCAGCGTGCCCGATCGCTCGTACACGATCCCCAGGCCGACGCCGAAGACGAACAGGCCGGGAATCGCCACGTCGGCGGCGGTGCCGATGTGCATCGCCGCAAACAGCGCCGCCGAGAGCACGATGGCCGTCCACGGCGAGCGCGAGAACCCGCGCAGACAGCCGAGCAACGCACCGCGGTAGATCACTTCCTCGATCACCGGCGCCATCACCACCACCGCCAGCGCCATCGCGATGAGCCATGGATCGCCCGGGCTCGCGGCTCCGATCTGCTCGAGCGTCTTGTGCGCGATCAGCGGCGAGCGTTGCCCGGTAATGATCTCGCGGATGAAGCCCGCCGCTTCACTCGTGAGCAGCACGATCGGCCAGCCGACGACCAGCCCGAGAATGCCCATGCCGACGGCCTTGCCCGGGCCCGCGCGCCGGCCGGCGCGGTCCAGCCCCGCCAGCGCCTGCCGCACCCACGCGCGCTCGGCGTCCAGCCGACCCATCCAGAAGAACAGCGCCACCAGCGGCAGCGTGATCGCCTGTGCGACAAGCGTCTGCTGCGCCAGGTCGCGCATCGTCGCCTGCTCGGCGGCGACCGTGGAGAGCACCAGCGGGCCGAGGACCGCCATGAGCACGGGCGCGATGAGCAGTTGCCAGGTGAGGATGATGACCAGACGCGGCGGCGAAACCGGTCGCGGGCAGGCGGTTCGCTGCAGCCAGCCGGGCCGGCCGATCAGAAATGCGGCGAATCCTCCGAGTGCGAGCAGGCCGATGGTCAGTACTATCCAACTCATGCCGCTCGACTCGGCTGGGGCGGCGTGGTCGCCCGGAGGCGGCGACGCTATAACAGCCGGCGCCGCCATGACCATCCCCAACGCGCTCAGCCAGATCGTCGAACGCAAACGCCTCGAAGTCGAGCGCGGCCGCGCCGCCGTCTCGCTCGAATCGATTCGGGCCAGAGCGACCGAGGCCGAGCCGCCGCGCAACTTCTTCCAGGCCGTCACCGCCGACCGGCCGCCGCGCACGGTATCGGTCATCGCCGAGATCAAGCGAAAGAGTCCTTCGGCCGGGTGGCTCCGCGAGGAGTATCGCAGCGATGATTTCGACCCGGCGCCCATTGCCAAAGCCTACCACCGCGCCGGGGCGGCGGCGATTTCCTGCCTCACCGACGCCGAGGGCTTCGGCGGCGATCTCGACTACATCCGCCGCATCCGCAACCGCGTGCCCCTTCCCGTGCTCCGCAAAGATTTCATCATCGACGCCTGGCAGATCTACGAGAGCCGCGCCGCTTCCGCCGACGCCGTGCTGCTCATCGCCGACATCCTCACCGAGGGCCAGTTTGTCGACCTGCTCATTCTCGCCACTGAACTCAAGATGACTTCGATCGTCGAGGTGCACGACGTCGAGAGCCTGCTGCGCGTGCGGCACCACATCGGCTTTCCGCATCCCGGCTACACGCTGCTGGGCATCAACAACCGCGACCTGCGCACCATGACCACCGACCTCGGTCACACGCTGCGCCTGCTCGACATGGTCGAAGACAAGCGCATCCTCATCAGCGAGTCGGGCATCCGCACCCACGACGACGTCGAGCGCCTGCGCAAAGCCGGCGTGGGCATCGTGCTCGTCGGCGAGCAGTTGATGAAACAGGAAGACCCCGGCGCCGCGCTCGAGGAACTCCTCGGGCAGTGAGTCCGCGCAGGTCGGGACAAGGCTCGGCGCCGGCCCGGCAGTTCGACGTGAAACGCTCGGACGCGTTCAATTCACACCACACGCAAGACCGCCGGGCCGCGCCCAGAGCGGCGGTCCCGACCTGCTTCGCGCGCCCGGCAGCTGGCCGCTATCGCTCAAGAACCCACCGAATCTTGAGCGATAGACCCCCTTTTCTATCGCTCATCCGACCTTTTGGTCTGCACCGAGGCCCCTATTGCTGGTTCCCCACCTTGTTGACGAGGTGGGTGCCGTTTTCAAGGCGCGACTGGATCAGCACCACGGCCGTCTGGAGTTGAAGATCGAGATCTTCGGTGAGCAGGCGGTTGGGGTCGCGCTGGGCGGCCTGCTCGGGCGTCAGCTGGGCTTCGGCGTCGGGCAGCACATCCACATCGCGCAGGATCGTCAGCGAGTCGCCGATCTGCTTGGGCGTCATGCGCACGGTGATGTGCGGCTCCACGCCCCACTGCGTCGATTCAGGCTCGCGGTGAATCTCGTCGCCGTTGGGCAGCAGGTAATGCTCGAGAGTGATGCGAAGCAGCGCGTTGCCGCCGTCCACCCGGTTGGAAATCTGCTGCACGCTGCCCTTCCCGTATGAGCGCGTGCCGACGACGACGGCGCGCTGGTGGTCGCGCAGACATCCGGCCATGATTTCGCTGGCCGAGGCGGAGCCTTCGTTGATGAGGACGACCACGGGAATGTCGGCGAGCCGCTCGGCGGTGCGGTGCGCCATGGCCCGGTGCACGCGATTAACCTTCTTGCCGGGACCCTCGGTCGAGACGATCACGCCGCGCGACACGAAGCGGTTGCACAGGTCGATCACCGCCTGCAGTTGCCCGCCCGGGTTGTAGCGCAGGTCGATGACCAGCCCCTGGAGATCTTCTCCCATCTCGGCAATGGCCATGTCGAAGTCGTCCACCGTCTGCTGCATGAAGCCGGTCAGGCGGATGTAGCCGACGCCCTGCTCGCGGTTCATGAAGTAATCCCATTCGTTCCCGTCCTGAAGTTTCCAGCCCTTGACGGTTTCGATCGGGATGTCGGCGCGCACGAGGCGATAGTCGATCGGCTCAGGCTCGCCCTCGCGGCGGACCGTCAGCGTCACCGGCGTGCCCTTGGGCCCGGTGATCTGGTCGATCGCCTGCGAGGTCGTGATGCCGACCGTCGAGCGGCCGTCCACCGCCACGATGTCATCGCCCGCCTGGATGCCCGCGCGGTGCGCCGGCGAATCCTTGAGCGGCGTAACGATCGTCAACTGGTTGTTCTCGTCGATGATGATCTGGATCCCCACGCCGCTGAACGAACCCTCCAGTTGACGCCGGAAGACCTGCAGTTCGTCGGGCCAGACGATGTCGGTGAAGGGGTCGAGCACCGAAATGCACCCGTCGCCGAATTCGTGGTAGAGCACCTCGGGGGGCAGTTTCACCGTCTCGGCATTCTTCTCTTCGATCCGCTCAATCACGCGCGACGCCCGCGAGCGGTCCGCCGCGGCCTGGCGCTGCCAGTAGTCGCTCTCCTCGCGCAGGAATGCCGTGAACTTCTGCACGGCCCTGGCGTCGCTCAGGCCGGGGAACGTCTCTTTGAGATCGGTCGTGGTCACGAGCGTTTCGAGCGCGCCCAGCCCGCCGACCAGCAGCGCCGGGTAGCCCGTCTGCGACAGGTGCTTGGTCGCGGAAATGTACAGCACGTCGTTGACCATCGCCCGATCAACGCCTGCGAGATGGACATCCCACGTGTCGAGTTCCTGGTGCTCCCAGCGCGGCCGGGGCTTCTCGCCGATCGCCACGAGTTGCGCGTTCATCAGTTCATCGAGGCGCGCCGGCGCGTACAGCCGCAGCAGGCCCAGGCGATACGACACGCGGTCGAGGTCTTTCTGGTAGCGGTGGTCGACGAGCGTGTTCAGGCGGTAAAAGAGGTCCTGCGCGACGATCCACTCGCCGGCGCTCTCGGCGTCACGCGCCGCTTTGGTGGCGCGCGTGACCAGCTCGATCACGCGCGGGTCGGCGAGCACCGCGTCCTTGAACGGCAGGCCCGTCTCGGGCTGCAGCGCGAGCAGTTCATCGGGTTCGAGACTCGCTTCATGCGCCGCCAGCGCATCGCCGAGGCCTTCGCGCAGATTGCCATCCTTGAGGTGCCCGTCGAGCTTCTCCATGCTCTCGTTGAAGGTCTTGAGCCGCTCCGCCCCCTGCGCGCGGAGGAAGTCGAGATAGGTCTCGACCGTCGCCGTCAGATTCGAGGCCTTCTCGGCGGCGTTGCCGCTGGCGCTGATGGACCGCAGGATCGTGTACACGCCTTCGCGATCTCTCTGCAGCGAGTCGTCCCACATCCGCGCGGCCAGATCGACGCCGCCCGCGACGCTCACAGGCTGCACTTCGGTGTCCTGCATCGCGCGCGCCGGCATCGCCGAGGCAAGAGCGAGCGCCGCAGCGGCGGCAACCGCAGCCAGGTGGCCGGGGCGGAAGAATCGTGTGTGGGTCGTTGCCGCGGCTTGTATCTGCGTCATGCGTGCCTCATCGTGAGTTGTTATCGAACGGGTCGTGGGGATGATACCGGCGGACGGAGCCGCGCGGTCGTGGTGTGTCATCGGTTGGCAGGACCGGCGATCTTGCCGCCGATTCCCTGCACCGGCGCCGTCAGGGCCACATTCCGCCCTTCTGGAACGATTCTGCGGGACACCGGGAGGTTCGCGGACCACCCACGTCGGCTGGCCCCCATGCTCGGGACCGAAAACGGCCGCCCTCCTGTCTTTCTCAAGAGGTTATACTGCTGCAATGGCCCCAAGGTTCCTTTCTCTCGCCTCCGGCTCCAGCCCGCCGACCGACCACGCATTCACCATGGCCGGGCCGATGCTCATGCTGCTGGTGATCGTGCTGATCGTACTGGCCGTGTGCGTGGCGCTGCTCACGCGATTTGCCCGTCGGCGCCTCGTCGATGAGCCGACGTCGCGCAAGCACGTGGAATTCGCCGATCCGTGGACCGAAGCCGGCAAGCGCATCGCCGGGCCGCGCGGCCCATCAGCGCCCGGCAAACCGCCCGGCCAACCAGGCGCCGGCGGCGAAAGCGGCGGGCCGGCCGCATGAGCGGCGCTCCCCGCAGGCTGGCGCTCATCACCGGCGGCGCGCAGCGCGTCGGGCGGGCCGTGTGCCTCGCCCTGGCGCGGGCGGGATATGACGTCATCCTCACCCGCCTCACGAGCCGCGACGAAGCCGAGCAGACCGCAGGCGACTGTCGCGCGCTGGGCGTCTCTGCGAGCGTCGAATCACTCGATCTCAACGACCTGCCCGGCGTCGAAGCGTTTGCCGCGCGCTTCGCGCAGTCGCACGAGCGGCTCGATGTGCTCGTGCACAACGCCTCGCTCTACGAGCGCACGATCTGGGGTGAAATCGACGCGCAGCATGCCGAAGCGCACTTGCGCATCAACGCCCTGGCGCCGCTGCTGCTCACACAGGGGCTTGAAGCGCCGCTGCAGCGGGCCGGCGGGCTGGTCGTGGCCATGTGCGATGCCCAGACGCTCGGCCGGGCCCGCAAGCGCTACGCCGCGTATTCGATGAGCAAGGCCGCGATCGCCGAGATGGTCGGCACGCTGGCGCGCGAAATGGCGCCGAAGGTGCGCGTCGTTGGCATCGCGCCCGGCGTCGTCGCCTGGCCGCCAGATGCCTCACCGGAAGAGATCGAATCCTATGAAGCCCGCATCCCGCTCGAGAGATCGGGCACACCCGAAGACGTCGCCGAACTGATCGTGTACCTCGCCCAGCGCAGCACCTACATCACCGGCGAAATCATCCGCCTCGACGGCGGCCGCTCGCTGACGTGAGCCGCAGTCAAAGCCGCTGTTCGTTTCAGTAGACATTCGAGCGCCTTCGAGCGAATGACGATGCGCCACCCCTACCCCAGCCCGAGGCGCTTCTTCTTCGCTTCCCACTCCGCGGACTCGCGCTTGTTCTCCGTGCGCAGCGCTTCGCCCGTGCGCAGCGCTTCGAGTTCGAGGCCGGTGAGGAACACGCCATTGAGCCGGTAGTCGCGGAACGCCTCCATCGCCACCGGGCAGATGGGTTCGATAAGCGCGTACATGGCGTTGGCGAAATCACGGATCTCCTGCTGCGCATGCGGATCCATGCGCAGCGAGAGGAAGTGCATGATGTTGTGCAGATCGCACTTCCAGTACCACTCGGTGTACACGCTCACGGGAAGGCCGCACCGCGCCAGTTCGCGCGACACGCCTTTCTCAATCAGCTTCTCATACTCGCCGTAGAGGCTCTCGGCTCTTGTGAGGTAGTCGAGAAACTCCTGCGCCGTGCCCACGTCGATCGGCTCGTCGCCGCCCTGGCGATTCACGGTGGACTGCTGGCGCACGTTCTCGATCGTCGGCCGGTAGAAGCGGTCGGGCATGACGGAATAGCGCGCGGAGTACTCGTTCACGTTGGCGGTGCGATGCCTGATCCACTGCCGCGCGACGAAGATCGGCATGGCGATGTGGAACTTGAACTCGACCATCTCGAAAGGCGTCGTGTGCCGATGACGCAGCAGGTAGCGCACCAGCCCGCGATCCTCCTGCACCTTCTTCGTCCCCTGGCCGTACGACACCCGCGCCGCCTGCACGATTGCAAAGTCCGCCGTGTGGCCCTCGGGCACGAGGCGCGGCATGACATCGCACAGCGCGACAAAGCCGTGATCGTGAACGGGGATCTCCCACCGCGCGCTGCCGTGCATCAGATCGACCAGCGGCGTTTCAGACTCGATGCGTTTGATTTCACTCATGCGGCCGCATTGTAGATCGCACGGATGAGCCGCGATGCGGCGCCCGTGTAGCCGCGACCCGAAGGTTCGGCGAAGCGGAGCCCGACTCGGCGACGCGTCAAAACCCCGCGTCCGGCAGCGCCTCCGCCTCCGCCAGCGCCTTGCGCACCTTCGCCTTGATCGGTCCCCAGTCGGCGTCGGCCCGCTTGTTGACCGTCACAAAGTCGCCGCGGAACATGAGCGTCACCACTCCGTCGATGCGCATCAGCGTCGCCGCGAGCGGATGCTCCGCCGTGCTGGCCGCGCTCAGAAAGCTCAGCGTCCCCGTGCTGATCTGCTGGTCGAGGTTGAACTTCAGCGCGTTGGGGTTCGGCGTGGTCTCGATGTCAACAACTTTAAAGCCCATCGCTCACACCACGCGCACTGCACGCGCAAACTGGATCATCCGCCGGTGAATGTCGCCAATGCCGATCTGCCGCAGCCGCTCGAGGCTGAACGCCTCGACGGTGAAACTCGAAATGACCGTGCCGTGCGTCAGCGCGTGCTGGATCGACGAAAAGTCGGTGCGGTTGATCGACGCGAGATAGCCCATCATCCCGCCGGCGAAGCAGTCGCCCGCGCCGGTCGGATCGACGACCGACTCGACCGGGTACGCCGGCAGCACCGCCATGCCCTCTTCGTGCGCCAGCAGGCAGCCGTGCTCGCCCTTCTTGAGCACGACGAACTTGAGGTTGTAGCGCTCGCGGATCGTCAGCGCCGCCTTGACGGGGTTGCTCATCTCCGTGAGCATTTCCGCCTCGCTGTCATTGAGCACCAGCCCGTCGATGCGATCGAGAAGTTCGTTGAGCGCATCGCGCTCGGTGCTGATCCAGAGATCCATCGTGTCGGCCACGGCCAGGCGGCGCTTGGGAAACGACTCGAGGAACTGCATCTGGTTCTTTGGAAACGCGTTGGCCAGGAAGATGAACTGCGAATCGCGGAACGACTCGGGCACGGGCGGCGGCGCCTCACCCAGCACGCCCAGGTCCACCTCCAGCGTGTCGCGGTCGTTCATGTTGTCGTGGTACCGGCCGGTCCAGCGGAATGTCTCCGAACCGCGCCGCGTTTCGAGTCCTTCGAGGTCCACGCCGGGAAACGTGCGGATCGTCTCGAGGAATCGCGGGTCAAAATCCTCCCCCACCGCCGCCACGACGCGCACAGGATGAAAAAAACTTGCCGCCGCGGCGAAGTAGGTGCACGACCCGCCGAGCACCTCCGCCGCGCTGCTGCTGGGCGTGTGAATCGTGTCAATCCCGATCGAACCGGTCACCACCAGGGGCATGTCCATCTCCCGAACTTTCCAAAGAGAGAGCATAGGCACGCCACGCCGAACCGAAGCTCTGGACGGCCCTGCGACGCGATACGATCTCGCCATGTCCGATGACTGCATCGCGGTCAATTCGCCCGATGATCCGCGCCTCTGGCCCTACATGAACACGCGCGACCGCGAACTGGCCGCGATCGACGAGTCGCTCTTCATCGCCGAGGGAGAGCACCTCGTGCGCCGCCTGCTTGCCAGCCGCCTCCGGGCGCACTCCGTACTCGTGACGTCGCGAAAAGTGGATGAGATCGCGCCGCTGGCCGCCGGCCGCTGCCCCGTCTACGTCGCGCCCGATTCGATCATCGACGCCATCCTCGGCTTCAAGTTCCACTCGGGCGTGATCGGCTGCGGCCGCCGGCCCGTCAATCCGCCGCTCGACTCGCTCATCAACGCTGCCGGCCGCACGACGCTGGTCGTCTGCCCCGAGACACACAACTCCGAGAACCTCGGCTCGATCATCCGCATCGCGGCCGGGCTGGGTGCCGATGGCATGCTCCTCGGCCAGCGCTGCTGCGATCCGTTCTTCCGCCGCGTGGTGCGCGTCTCCATGGGCGCGGTCTTTACCCTGCCGATCGTGTGCTCGACCGACCTCCGCGCCGATTTGAGTGTGCTGCGCCAGCGCTGGAACGTCGAACTGATCGCCACGGTGGCCAATGACGCGAGCGCTGAGACCCTCAGCGCCGCCACGACGCGCGCCGAGCGCACCGCCATCCTCTTTGGCAGCGAATCGCAGGGCCTCGATCGCTACTGGCTCGACGTCTGTAACCGGCGGCTGACGATCCCGATGCACCTGGGCACCGATTCGCTCAACGTGGCCGTCGCCGCCGGGATCATCCTCTGGCATCTGGCGCGAAAGTAACGCGAACACGCCTGCGTCTTAACGCCGCGTCAGACCGCGACCGCCTCCGCCACGCGCCACTGCGCGCCTTCGCGCACCACGGGCCGATAGAGCGTGTCGCGCTCCACGGGTTCGTAACCCGCATCGCGGATGGCCCGGCGAAGGCGCTTCACATCCGTCTCCTGGTGCGTGTCGCTGCCGCCGACCTTGGTGATGTCGTACCACACCACCGTGCCGTCGATGTCATCCGCCCCGGCCTGCAGCATGAGTTCCGCCATCTCCAGCGTCTGCATGATCCAGAACGTCTTGACGTGCGCGAAATTGTCGAGCATGAGCCGGCACACCGCGAGCATGCGCAGGTTCTCCACGCCGCTTGGCCCGGGCAGATGCTCGAGTTCGCTGTCATCAGGAATAAACGGCAGCGGAATGATCGTCTGAAACCGTCCCGAACCCGGCCCGGCTGCGATCGCCTCATCCTGCGCTGTGCGCAGCAAGTCCATGTGATGCAGGCGGTCTTCGAGCGATTCGATGTGGCCGTAGAGGATCGTCGCGTTGGTGTTCATGCCGAGTTTGTGTGCTTCGCGATGCACCTGCAGCCACTTGTCGCTGCGGATCTTGCCCTTGAACGCCTCGTCGTGCACGCGATCGTCGAACACTTCCGCCCCGCCGCCCGGCAGCGAGCCCAGCCCCGCTTCCTTGAGGTCGCGCAGCACGCCCGCAATGTCATTGGGCCGCTTGGCGATGCGCGCCAGGTGCACGATCTCCACGGCCGTGAACGCCTTGATGTGCAGTTTCGGCGCCCGCTCCCGGATGGCGCCCAGCATGTCGGTGTAATACGAAAACGGCTGCCACGGATGCAGGCCGCCGACGATGTGGATCTCCGTCGCGCCCGCCGCCTCGGCCGCCGCCGCTTCGTCGGCGATCGCCTGCACGTCGTACTCGTACGCACCGTCATCGTCCTTCTTGCGGTAGAACGAGCAGAACTTGCACGACAGCGCGCAGATGTTCGTGTAGTTCACGTGGCGATTGACGTTGTAGTATGCCCGCCGGCCGTGTAACCGCTCGCGGACCCGGTTCGCCACGCGGCACAGTCCCCACAGATCGCTCGTGCGAAAGAGCGCCATGCCTTCTTCGAGGCTGAGGCGCTCTCCGCCGTCCACTTTGGCTGCGATGTCCCTGAGCGTGGGCGTCATTTTCCGCAACATCCCTCAACAGCGAAATGGCCAGGATCGGCCATGAAATCCTAGCAGAGGCCGAATCATCGGGCGTTTCGGGAAAGGCCGTAATCTCGCCTGCCTTCCGGCCGCGGGCGGTTCAGTCTGCCCCGCTTCACGCCGATAACGACCCCGAGCGCTCGAACCACCCGCCGCAGCCTCGAGGTGATGATCATGACCGATTCGCACGACGTGGAGAACGCCGCTTCCCAGACCCATTCCGCCGCAAGCGCCGATTCGTCCACCGACGATGTGCTCGACATCATCGCCGACGTCGAGGGACGACTCGAGCGGCTGCGCAAGGTCTCCAAGGAGAGTGGCGCCGTCGTGGACTCGATCCACCAGAAGCAGGCGGCCCTCGACAAGCGCCAGACCGAACTCGACCAGCGCGGCAACGAACTGCAGCAGGCCGTCGCGGCCCTCCAGCAGCGCACCGCAGAACTCGACGAGCGCGAGAAGCACGTCGAATCGCTGTGCGAACTCGCCGACACCGAACGCCGCGAACTCGATCAGGTCAAGCAGAGCATCGAAACCGACCGCACCGCGCTGGCACAGGAGCGCGAGGCGGTCGGCAAGGCCAAATCCGCCCTGGATGCGGAGCGCTCGCAGCTCGCCGCCGCGCAGGCTGAGCACCGGGCCAACGCTGAGTCCCTCGACGCCAGCCGCGAGCAGCTCAAGCAGCAGCTCGCGAGCCTGCAGGAACAGCGCGACCGCTGCGAGCAGGAGCATCGCGCTGCGATGCAGGCCGTGGACCAGCGCCTCGAGGAGATCACGAAATCCCGCGATGAGCGCGGCGAGCAGTTGCAGTCGCAACTCGACGAAGCCCGCAAGCAGATCACCGCGCTCAAGGAACACCTCGAAACCGCGCGGGCCGAGTCGAGCAGGACTGAGCAGACCCACGCGGCCCAACTCGAGCAGGCCGCGCTGCGCGCCGACTCGCTCCAGGCCGAACTCGACGCCGCCCAGGCGAAGGTGAGCGAACTCGAAGCCGCCCAGCGCAAGACCAGCGCCGAACTCAAGGCTCGCTGTGAGCAACTCGACGCCGCCAAGCGCAAACTCATGGAACTGGGCAAAGCGCTCGACGCCCAGTCCGAGCAACTCCAGGCCGGCGCCGCCGCGTTGTCGGCCCTCGAAGACCGCGACCGCCGCATCGCCGAACTCGAATCCCAACTCGCCGCCGCGCCCGCCGCAGGACCGTCCGCCGGCGCCGATCCCGCCGAACTCGCCGCGCGCGATGAGCGCATCGCCGCGCTCGAGCAGGAGATCGAATCGCTCAAGGCCCAGGTGCAGGCCGCCGCCGACGCCGCCTCAAACCAGACTGATTCGGCCAGCAGCGAAGAACTCGCGCAGCGCGACCGGCGCATCGCCGCACTCGAAGAGGAAACCAAGTCGCTCGAAACTCAACTACAGGCCGCCCGGAGCGCATCGAGTTCATCCGAAGCCGGCAGCGAGGAACTCGCCCGCCGCGACCAGGCCATCGAAGACCTGAGCAACCACATCCGCTCGATGCAGCAGTCGCTCAAAGCCGCAACCGCCGAGACGGCCCAGCGCGAGGCCGAGATCGCTCAACTCAAAGAGACGATCAAGCACAACCAGGCCGGGAAGCAGCCGGCCTCGGGCGGCGACGCCTTCACCGCGCTCCGCCGCCAGCGCCTGCAGCGCATGCGCACAGCCATTCGCGACCGCTCGCAGCGGCTCAACAAGGCCCGGGACGTGGTCAAGCAGCAAGCCCACCAGGCGCGCGGCTTCGACGATGAGCGCCGCACGCTGCAGGATGTCCGCCGCAACCTCGAACTCGCCGAGCAGCGCATGATCCGCCGCTGGGCCCGCTCCAGCGCCGTCACCAACCTCTTTCTCATGGTGCTCACGATCTCGATTCTCGGCGCTGCCAGTTACTTCGGCGTGATGACCTTCTGGCCCACCGCCTACACCGCCCACGCCACCATCGAAGCCAAGGGCAAGCCCGGCTTCCCGCTCACCGCCAACCAGATCAACCTCTGGCAGACCGTGCACGAGCAGATGCTCATGAGCGATACAGTCGTCAATGGCATCGCCGAACGCCTGCGCCAGCGCGGCTACACCGACCTCGCCGAGCCGGTCAATCTCCGCACCTTCCTCGAGGCCAACCTCGTCATCGGTTCGCCTGAGCCGGGCACGATCAATCTCGAACTCACCACGACCGGCCGCGACGAAGTCCAGCGCCTGCTCGAAACGTATTCCATCGGACTCGTGAGCGCTTCCAACGCCGAGCGCGGCCGCCGGACTGACGGCGCGACGACCAACCTCGCCGTACCCGCCACCGTCGATGCCCTGCCGGCGAAGGACAACCGGGTGCAGATCGCGGGCATCGCGTTCGGCTCATCGGTCGGCACGCTGCTGCTGCTCGGCCTGCCCATGTACCTGAAGTTGCGCCGCTCGGCGTCAGTCTTCGAGGATAATGACCTCGACGGCCCCATGATGGACCAGACGCGCTGGGACCAGATCAGCAAAGGCGCGCAGTCCACCGAGCACGTGATTTCCTGAGACGCCGCCCTCAACCCGCGATCGCGCCTTCGAGCATCGTCTTGAAGTCCGCTTCGCTCTTGAGGCCGACGACCTTGGAATGGACTGAGCCGCCCTTGAAGAGGATGACCGTCGGGATAGCGGTGATGCCGTACTTCACCGCGACCTGGCGGTTCGAGTCGGTGTCGAGTTTGCCGACCTTGACGCGGCCCTTGAATTCGGTCGCGAGCTTCTCGATCGTCGGCGCGAGCATGCGGCAGGGCTGGCACCACTCGGCCCAGAAATCGACGAGGACCGGCACGTTGCTCTTGAGCACGTCGTTTTCGAAGTTGCCATCGGTGAATTCAAGTGTGTCTGCGCCTGCCATGACTGATCTCTTTCCTGTTGCAAAGGGGCGAATTGGAGCGACGCGGTCGCCCGAGTCCGATTGTAACCCCGGGCCTACGCCCTTCCACCGAGCCGCGCCGCCGCGTCCAGCGCCTCGCGATGGGCCGACACGTCGTGCACGCGAAACAGCCGCACGCCGTGCAGATACTGCTGCACCGCGACAGCGACGGAGCCCATCACCCGCCGGGCCGGATCCTCAACACCCGTCGCCCGGCCGATGAAACTCTTGCGACTGGCGCCGCAGAGAATCGGCAGGTCCGTGTCGGCCCATTCAGATACGCGCGCCAGCAGTTCGAAGTTCTGCTCGACGGTCTTGCCGAAGCCCAGACCAGGGTCGAGCGCGATCTGCCCGCGCTGCACCCCCGCCGCCAGCGCGGCGTCCACCCGCTCACGCAGCCACGCCTTCACCTCGCCCAGCACGTCGCCATAGCGCGGCGGACTGGCGTATTGATCGCTGTACGAATCGGCATCTGGCGGACGCAGCCGGTGCATGAGAATCAGGCCCGCACCCGATTTGGCCGCAAGGTCGAATACCTCCGGGTCTTCCGTCCCGGCCGAGACGTCATTGATGATGTGGGCGCCCGCTTCAATGGCCGCTCGCGCGACCTGCGACCGCGTCGTGTCAATGCTGATGAGCGCCTCACCGGGCAGCGCGGCCACACCTTCAACAATCGGCAGCACGCGGCGCAACTGCTCGGCGGCATCGATGCGCTGCGCGCCCGGCCGCGTGCTCTCGCCGCCGATGTCGATGATCGTCGCGCCGTCATCGATGCAGCGCTGCGCATGCTCGATCGCCGCCGATGCATCGGCAAAGCGGCCGCCATCCGAAAACGAATCGGGTGTGGCGTTCACGATCGCCATCAGCCGATAGCGGTCGAGCGCCAGAGACCGGCCGTGCGCGAGTTGCCAGATGTGCGTCATCCCGCGCGATGATAGCGGCGCGGCTGCGGCGACGGTCACTCGATCAACCCGCTCCGGCGCAGGTGGATTTCCATTTCCTCGGCGATGCGGCGCGGCACGCCGTACACCATCAGGTTCATGTGCGTCCCGCCGGGGACCAGCGTGATGTAACCGTGGCTGGCCCGCTGCTCGGGCGTGTCCCACTGGCTCTGCCAGCCGGGCAGTTGCTCGAGCGAATCGCGCAGCAGCGTCACCGCCTCGTTGAGGCTGAAGTTGTCCTGCTCGCCGCAGATGATGCGCAGCCGCTGACACATGAGCGGTCCGATGTCGTTCCAGCGTGCTTCCAGGATCCGCCGCACGTCGTATTGCTGCCAGTATTCGCGCAGCGCGGGATCGATTTTGCCCGTCTTCAGATCCCAGATCGACACCGGCTGTCCGTTGTCACCCCTCTTCGAAAAACACGCCATCCACGACGACCACTGCTGGCCCGCGCCGCCCGTCGGGTCGAGCGCGTACTCCATGCCGTTCTCCTGGCGGATGGTGCACACCGTGCGCCCGCCCATGATGACCGACGGCCGGTCATTGCCGGCTGCATCAACGTACGCGTTCTCATCCTCGTAGATGTCCACGAGCTGAAACGCGCGAAAGTCCACGGGGTCGGGCCCGGTGGCCCAGCACCCGCCGAAGGTCTCCGGGTAGTTCACCTGCAGCCACACGCTGGTGAATCCGCCGCTGCTGTGGCCGGTGAGCAGTCGCGCTTCGGGACGGGCCACGAGCCGGAACCGCTTTTCGAGTTCCGGGATGAGTTCGTGCACGAGCGCATCGCCCACCGGCCCGTTGTTGGCTGAGTTGACGAAGAGGTGGTGGCTGTTGGGCCCGTCGGGGTCGAGGTAGATGTTGATGACCTGGTCGCCCAGACCGCCGCGACTGCCGGCGCGCTGCCACGCGTCAAAGTGCCGCCCGCCGAAGCCGGGCGCGTGGTAGATCGCCGCATACTGCCGCTGCGGATGCTCGTCATAATCGCTCGGCAGCACGACGCCGGCGCGGAGCATGACCTCGCGGCCGAAGAAAGTGCTGAGCCGCTCGCTGCGCACCGCCACTTCCTTCACCTGGTCCGTGTCGGGCATGTGCGGCACGTCGATGTGCCCGCTCAGCGCGATCTCGATGCGATCATCCGCGCCGGAGCGCCAGGTGACCTCGACGGGTTCACTGACGAGGTTCGCCGCGCAGTTGCTGAACCCGCCGGTGGTGCGATCAACGTCGAGCACGGCCCGGACCCGATACGCGCCGTCGAGCGACGACATCGGCCCCGGAAAGCTCGCCTCCACATCGCCGATGCGCATCGCCTCGCCGGGCTTGACATCAGTCACCGCGATCGAGCAGATCGGCTGAGGGTCATTCCAGAATGGCGCGTCGAGCGGATCGAGCCCGCTGCGCGATTCGGCCATCAGGAGGATGAGCCGGCCCGTCGCCGGCTCAGCGCGGAGCCCCGCATCAAACGTGACGGTGACTTCATCACCCCGGGCCGCGCCCGAGGCGAGCAGCGCCGCAGCGAGGATGAATCCGGCGGGAATGCTTGGTCTTGCCGCTTGCACCAGTGAGTGAATCATGACCTTGAGTTTAGCGTCGCCGGGCGAGGCTACGCCGCACTACCATTCCTCGCCGCCGGCAAAGGTTGAATCCCGCCCCGGCGATGCGACGATAAGGAACCAGATGCGCCGATCGACTCTCAACCTCGCTCTGCCCGTCGCCCTCGCCCTGGCTCTGCTCCTGCTTGGCGGGTGCGGCAGCCGGGCCAAGCGCTGGCTCGTCTTCGACAAAGGTCCGCTGCAGGGTGACGCCATCGCCGTGGATGTCGAATCGTTCCGTGGACCGGTCACCGTGATCGCCGATCCCGACATTCCCAATGTCGTCGTCCGCTGCAAACTCCGCGCCTTCAACGACATTCGCGATGAGCGCGGCAACGTCGTCTACCCCTACGGCGACAACCAGACGCTCGATCTCATCGACGTCACCGCCGAGATCGAGCAGGACGATGCCGGCCACAGCGTGCTCCGCGTGACCACCTCGACGCGCTTCGCATACGAGTACGACCAGTGGGTCGGGCTGCTCATCAACGTGCCGCGCGTCGATGGCGTGCGCATCCACACGACCGACGGCAACGTCGATCTGGTCAACGTGCGCGGCGCCGTCACTGTCGTGGCCGACAACGGCGACGTCATCGTGCGCACTGAAAAGCCCGTCGTGCAGCCCGTGGACATCAACGCCGTCAACGGGAGCATCGAGTACCGCATCAAGGAAGATTCACACGGCGTGTACGACGTCGAAGCCGTGAACGGCCGGGCCGATTTTCGCGGCTACAAGGGCATGGCCAACATCGAGCAGCGCGGCCCGTCGCAATACATCGCCACGCTCGGCGACGGCGTCAACCCCGTCTCGCTCCGCGCCACCAACGGCAACGTCAAGGTCGTCGTCACCGAAGACCCCGTCCCCGTCGGCTACCTTCAGACCCACACCTGGATGTTCCTCAAGAAGTGACCGCGCCGCGGGCCCTGCGGCACGTCGGCAAACCGGATGCTCAGTGCTGCGCGGAGATCGCCGCTTGCGGCTCAGGCGCTGGCGAGCGCGATGGCGCTGGCGATGGCGTGGGTGTCGGTGTGGCTGATGCTGATGGTCCAGGCGGTGATGCCGGCGCGGGCGGCAAGATCGGCGGCCTTGCCGGTGAGGGTGAGCACGGGCCGGCCGAGGGGGTCGGGGAGGATTTCCATGTCGGTCCAGGCGATGCCGTCGCGCCAGCCGGTGCCGAGCGCTTTGAGGATCGCCTCCTTGGCGGCGAAGCGGCCGGCGAGTCGCTCGAGGCGCTTGCGCGGCGCGGCGGCGGCGTACTGCACCTCGCGCGGGGTGAAGCAGCGCTCGAGGAAGCGCTCGGCGTGGTCGTCGAGCATGCGGCCGAGACGCGCGATCTCGATGAGGTCGATGCCGTGAGAGATGATGGCCACGGGGGATGGTAGTGGGGTGGCCCGTTCGACTCGCGGAGCCGCGCTCAGGGCGGCGAAGCGCCGGGGTGATGCGCCGGCGACGCGTAAGGTTGCACGTGACCTGCGCTCTTTGTGCATCGTCCGCGCGATTGGGGTGCCGAAGGCTGGTGTTCGGCGAGCACCGCTTCCTTAGTGGCCCAAAGGTGCGCCAGCACCGTCATGCCTGCGCAGAGCCCGCCCCTGCGCAGGCAGGGGCAGGCATCCACGAGCGTGCAAACGGCAGCTTCCTCACCCTTCGATTGACTCAGGATGCTTCGCACAGGCGCGGCTCGTCTTGACCTGCGCCCTCGTGGGGCGGCGGGCCGTTCACACGTTGGCGGTGGACATCTGCTCGCAGGACTGGGCGCACCTGCGGCAGGTCTGGGCGCACTGTTTCATGAGCGCATCGCCGTTGGCGAGTCGATCGCAACTGTCGCCGCATTCGGTGCACACGGCGGCGCAGACGCGGCAGAGGTCGGCGATCTGATGCGATGAGCGCGACATGAATGAGGCCGCGACGCCGCAGATCTCTTCGCAGTCGCGCATCAGGCCCTGATGGTCGGGCGCGGCGTGTTCGCCGCCCATGTGCAGGCAATGATGCAGGCACTGCGCGCAGATGCTGGCGCACTCGACGCAATCGCGCATGCAAGAGAGCATATCTTGAGAGGGCATCGTGTGTGACATGGCTTTCTCCTTGGGGTGCTTTCGACTGTATACGCCGCGCGTTGCGGCACGCCTGAGCGTTTGCCTGAGCGGCGGGGATGGCGTGGGAAAAAGGGCCGGCGTCGGCGCGATCTGCTGCTATCCGTGCGCGGTCGGTGTCGCGCTCTTGCGGCGGCTGGTTCGAGGTGATGCGGGCGACGAATGCGCAGCGCGCCATGGCGTTCGGGCACGCTCCTATGATGGGCGATGCCATCACAATCAACGAGTGAACATCGGGAAGCGGCGGGAGAGCAGGCGGTTGCGTGCGCGGTGCTGACGGTCTCGGACACGCGCACGGCGGAGACGGACCGGGGCGGGCCGCTGATTGCCGAGCTGCTGACGGCGGCGGGGCAGGTGGTGGTGGATCGCGCGATCTGCCGCGATGAGCCGGGCGAGATTGCAGCGCGGCTGGACCGCTGGATCGCCGAAGCGCGCGTGCAGGTCATTCTGACAACTGGCGGGACGGGGATCGCCAAGCGCGATTCGACGATCGACATCGTGGCAGCGCGGCTGACGCACCGGCTCGACGGGTTCGGCGAATTGTTTCGCATGTTGAGTTACAACGAAGTCGGGGCGGCGGCGATGCTCAGCAGAGCGATCGCGGGGCTGGTGATGCGCGATGGCGAGGGTGACACGTTTGTCTTTGCGATGCCGGGCTCGGTGAACGCGATCGAGACGGCGATGAAGAATCTGATCGTGCCGGAGCTGTCGCATCTGGTGTGGGAGAGGAAGAGGTGATGGGGTGATGGGAAGATTTTCTAACCGCGGAGAGCGCTGAGAGCGCGGAGATGAGACCATTTGAGTTGGGATAGAAGCATTTGCCTGAACCCCTCAGGGTGCTCAGCGGTCTCTGCGGTAAATCTGCATTTCCAAACCGCGGCCGTTATGGCAGACCGACGGCCTCATGCTGCGGCGGTTCGTTCGTGAGTTCGCCTTGCGGCTGGACGGTCCATTCCACCTGGCCGGACCAGTAGCGGTTCGATTCGAAGCGGCGCAGGGCGACGGCGGGGCTGGCGGTGAGGCGTAGCGTGTAGCCGCGCTCGGCGGGGTTGATGATGCGCGGAATGAGGGGCTGAAGATCGACGTAGGTGCTGCGCGGCGCGACGGATTTGGCGGGCGGCTTGGCGCTGGGGTCATCTTCGAGGCACCACCACGCGTCGCCGGCCGCGATGACCTGGCCGAGGTGGATGAGTTCGATGTGCGCGGCGAAGGTGGCGCCATCGAGCAGCACAAAGGCATCCTCGAGACTGCCGAGCGGCAGTTCGATGTGGCCGTAGTGAATGCGCGGCTGCAGGCGCGTGCGCAGAGCAGCGTCGAATTCCGGTACGATGATCGGCGTCATCATGTCGGCAACTGAGCCGGAGACGCGAGTGCTAACTTCGGCGACGAACTCGGCGCTGACGTACTCCGCGCCCATATCCGCCTCTTCGATGTTATTGAGTTGCCGGCGGGCGCTGACGGTGTACTCAAGCGAAGATGTCGGCTGCGCAGGCCTGCCGATGGGGATGGCGTGGTCGGTCCAGGGCACGCAGCCTAGCACGCGCCGTGGGAAATACTTGAGTCGCGATCCTCTGTCCACTTGTCGCGTCGTCTCGCGCATCTGTTCGCCGCTGATGGGCAGCAGGCCGGGCGTGAGCGGCGCGGCCGACACCGTAGTCGCCTCGGCAGCCGTTGAGCTCAGCATGAGATCGGTCCACGCGACGGCGTAGATGTCCGCGCCGAGAGGCCAGTGGCGGCGCGTGGACACCTGGAATGACCCGGCGAGCAGCGCGCGGCGGAGCAGCGCGGGGTCGTCGAGGTGATCGCGGTAGCGCGCGTGCGAAAGGACGGCGTTGTGCAACGTGCTCACGCCGAGGACGTCGGTGTGGATATCGCGCTGATCGGCCGTGCGCAGGGCAACCTCGATGAGCACGCGCCAGTCGAAATCGGAGAGTTCGTCGTCGCTGAGGCGCGCGAATATCTCCTCAGTGAACGGTGCATCGGCGAGGTGGCGCAGGTAGAACTGATCGCCGCCGAACGTTGCGAATTCGCGCGTCTGGGTGAGGTCGATGCGCTCTTGCGTCCAGAGCAGCGCGAGCGCGGTGGTGGGGATCCCGGCGATCCAGCCGCGCTGTGCGATGGCCGGTGCGCGGAAGGCGAAGTAACTGCCGAGCCAGAGCAGCACCATGGCGACGATCCAGCGTTTGCGGCGGCGGGTCCTGAAGAGCTGCTTTTCGCGCCGCGCCGTGTAGCCGCATTCGCTGCAGGTCAGGCCGGGGGTGTGGGAGAGGTCGTACCAGCACTTCGGGCAGCGCCGCGCTTTGCGGAAGCGCCGGCGGATCGGGTCGGCCAGCACGGCCAGCAGCAGCGCGAGCAGTGTGAGTGCCGCCAGGCTCCAGCCGATGATGTCCCACATCTCTTCGATGCTCATTGCGGCTGCTCCACGGCGGGATCGCGCTCGTGTGCGTTGAACTCGAGCGCAGGGTGCCAGGTTACGGGCACGGTGAAACTGCCTGACCAGTACCGATTCTCGTCGAGGCGGCGAAGCGCCATCGCGGGGTTCGAGGTGATGCGCAGCGTCAACATGTTCAGTTCGCGCTCTGCCGGCATGGCCGCATCGTCCACCATTGTGATACGCAGCGTGCCGCTGGAGGGCAGAGGCCGCATCGGTTCACCCTCAGCCCACCATGCCTGCGCCGAGGCGATCACTCGGTCGCCATGAAGCACCTCAAAAGTCGCAGCGAACGTGGCGCCATCAAGCGATTCGAGTACCTGCCAGAGCCGAGGCAGCCAGAGTTCATCGCGCATGATGCTGATGCGCACCATGCTCTTGAAGTCGTGCACAAACGCTTCGTTCGCGACGGGTACGAGAATGTCATCGAGATCGCCGGCAATGGTTGTGTCCAGCGGGACGTTGTAGCTCCAGGTGATCGCGTCGCGCCCGTTCGGTCCGGCAGGCTTGTCGGCACGATTCAGCGCGCCATCGAGTCGCAGCGTGAACTTCTGGCCCGGCTGCGGATCGGCGCTGACGAGCAGGAGACGGTCGGTCCAGTAGCGTTCGAATGGCCTGGGCGAAGTGTCGGATAGCGCTGGAGAACAGACCGCGTCATAGATGACGCGATCAGACTCGGCGGGAAGCGAGAGTCGGAGAGTGACGGGCCTTGCCGAAGCGCAGGCGCGAGGCTCGACGGCGATGAGCAGCGGCTGGCCGGCGGGCCAGCGCGGGCGCGTGATGACCTGGCAGCCGGCGAGCGTTAGCGAGTCGCTGAGGATGTCGGGATCGGATGGATAGTGCCTGGCGATGCTGGCCGCGAGCAGTTGCTCCGGCGTGGTGCGCCACGGTTCGCCGGGCGCGAAGGATCGCCGGAACTGAGCGGCGCACGCCCGGATCGCGCGGCGCTGCAGCAGATCCCATTGCCAGTTGGCGAGTTCGCGGTCTTCCATGCGCACCGCCAGTTCGGCCGAGAGGTTGTCGGGCGGCGGCGCGATGGTCACGGGCAAGCCGAAGCCTCCATAGGCCGAGGACATCACGGATTGTTGTCCGATGGCGTAGGCATCCTCCGACTCGAGCGCCGGAGCGATGAGCACAAGAATGGTCGTGGGCATGAGCGCCTTGAGGCCGCGATCGCGCACGGCCGGCACACGGAAGGAAACGGCAGAAGTGACGCCCAGCAGCAGTGATGCAACGATCCAGCCGCGGCTTCGCCGAGTCTTGAGGAGTTGCTTCTCGCGGCGCGCGGTGTAACCGCATTCGCTGCAGGTCAGGCCCTGGGTGTGAGAGAGGTCGTACCAGCACTTCGGGCAGCGGCGTGCTTTGCGGAAGCGCCGGCGGATCGGGTCGGCCAGCACGGCCAGCAGCAGCGCGAGTGCGGCCAGGGCCCCCAGGCCCCAGCCCACCATCATCCACGCCGTGTCGAGCGTGCCCGTCATCAGTGGGAGTGTAACAGATTCCGCGTGGGGTTACTCCAAGATCTGCAGTTCCAGCACATTGGATGTCACCGCGGGGCGGCCCGGGTCGGCGCGGTCGAGGGCCTGGAGCCAGACGGGGCCGGGGCCGGCCTGCGAAGGATTGATCGTCAGCGACGCGACGCCGTCGGCGCCGGTGACGGCATCGCCAAGACGGACGATCGGGCGCGTGAGGTCGATGCAGGTCAGCAGCTGCGGCACGTAGGTGCACGATGTGCCGGCGCGCGAGGCGAGGAAGTGGATGCGGCGGCCGGGCTGGCCGGTGAATGCCTGGACCGTGTACTCCTCGACGCCGCGACTGATGCGCCAGTTGGCGCGGAACGGATGCAGGAGAATCGGCGCGCCGGCGCGGGCGATGACGCGGCCGGGCGGGGCCTGGTCGGCGGTGATGAAGTCTGCCGCGCCGTCGTTGTTCACATCGCCCATGGCAACCTCGGTGCCCTGCCAGGCGTTGTCGAAGTCAAGATGCGGCTGGGAGAAATGCAGCAACTGACCCGTCGAGCCGTCGAAGACATACATGGCGAGGAAACTTTCGAAGATGGCTTCGACCCGGCCGTCGGCGTTGACGTCGGCAAGGTGCACGTTGACGCCGAAGAGTTCGTCGTAGAGCACGCCGCTGTCGAGTTCGTAGAGGCGCGTGGCCTGGCCCGTGCGGCCGTCGATGAGGTAGGCGTAACTGGCGCCGTCCGAGCGTCCTGACGCGATGATGTCGGGCGTCTGATCGCCCGTGAGGTCGACGCCGCCGGCGAAGCGCCAGCCGAACATCCCGTCCTGGAAGTTGGGCCGGCCGAGGTTGGCCAGTTGCCGCCCGTCGCGCCCGGAGTAGATGCCGATGCCCATGCCATCGCGCGTGAGTTCCCACGAGCCCACGCCGAGGTCATCGCGGCCGTCGCGATTGATGTCGCCAAGCGGGCGTATGCAGCGCGGCCAGTCGCGCGTGATCTGAAAGAGTTCCTCGCCGTCGCGGCCGGAGCGCACGGAGACGAAGCCGGGCGCGTCGAAGCGGCTTACGAAGGCGAAGTCAGGCGTCGTGTCGCCGTTCACATCGCCGACGGCGAAAGCATCGCGGCCGAGGAAGTCTTCAGGCGAGGCGCCGGTGTAGGAACGGAGCACCGCGCCGGACCTGCCGGAGTAGACATCGACGCGGCCGCGGCCGCCCGCAGCGCCGGGCTGGCCGAGGATGAGGTCATCGCACTGGTCGCCGTCGAGATCGCCGATGAACGAGCCGGCCACGTAGATCGGGAAGGCTTCGAGCGGTTGAGCGCCGATGGCCCGCCAGAGTTCGCTGCCGGTGCGGCCGGAGTACATGATCCACCGCCCGCGCCGCTGCCCCTGCACTTCGAACTTCTGGTCGGCGACGAGCACGTCGTCGAAGCCGTCGCCGTTGGCGTCGCCGGCGCTGATGACGGCGCTGCCGAATTCGATAGTGTCGGGCGGGGCTTCGATGACGTAAGGCAGGCCGTTCTGCGCGAGAGAGGGCCCTGCACACGCCGCTGCGATGGAGGTGATGCAAACGAGCAAGAGGCGCTGCGAGGCGAAGCGGTGGTTGGTCGAGGTCATGATGTGGCTCCCTTTGGCTCGCGCCGCCGATCCTGGCGTATCGGGCAGCCCGCGGCTGCGCGGGGCGGCGCTGGACCTGGGCATGATAACATGTTTTCCCCCCGTACAGGGGGCGAAATCGGGGAACGGATCAAATTTTCGCGACGTTTTCTGGCCCGTCCGTCGCGTTCGGCGGAGGACGCCTTGCAGGGATCCCGTCGCGAGCGCGCAAGTACGTCCGACTGGTTGCCTGCCCCTGCCTGCGCAGGGGCGGGCTCTGCGCAGGCATGACGGCATAGTGCCCCGACGGCGCATGCCGGAGTCAGTCATTCCTGCGCAGGCAGGAATCCACGCACGTGCAATGACATTCGATTCATCAACGAGTTGTGCTCTGCCCGGCGTTCCGGGCGTCGCGCTCGCTGCGCTCCCTGGACGACCGGCTACTCTCGATGAGGCCTTCGGCCTCAATGGCGAAGACGGCGCGCCATCACGGCTCCGGCTCGATGGGCGGCTCGGGGGCGGCGGGCGGCGGCTCTGCCTTCTCGCCCGCGGTGATGACCGCGCCCGGGCCGGCGTTGATGGTGAGGCCCACGCCCTCGCGCGAGCGGATGGAGTAGACGAGCGTCGTCTCATCATCGCCGCGCATCGAGACTTCGATGCGCTGCACGCCGGCGACGGACTCGAGGCGCGAGGCGCCGGCGGGCAGATCCACGGTGAGCAGCCGATAGGCGTAGCCGGGTGAATCCTGGTCGGGACCGTAGAACTCGAGTACGGCTCGATCGGGTCCGGCGTTGCGCATGTCGATGGTGCCGCTGGGCGGGATCGGCTGGAAACGCATCATCGCCGTAGACCCGGCGGAAAGGTGAATCGACGAATTGACGGTGATGTCCGTCGAGCACCCGGGCAGCGCGAGCAGGGCGAGAAGAAGGGCGATGGGCGTCCATGCGTTCGTGGGGAGCGTGAGTCGATGCCAGCCGTGCATGGCGTTCTCCGCAAGGTGGTGGTGCAACGATCGATGTTACGTCCCGAAGTCGCACAGCGCATCGGGCCATAAACCAATGACTGTTCGGTTCTCGTCAGGCACGGGCGACGGCGGTAGGATTGCCGGCCATGCTGGCTCGCGTGCAGAGTTTCGTGCTCAGCGGTCTGGATGACCACCCCTGCGAGGTCGAGGTGGACCTCGCCGAGAGCGGTCTGCCCAAGACCACCGTCGTCGGCCTGCCCGATGCGGCGGTCAAAGAGTCGCTCGAGCGCGTGCGCAGCGCCATCGTCAACGGCGGCTACGCGTTTCCGGATGGGCGCCTGCTCGTCAATCTCGCGCCGGCCGATCTGCGCAAGGAAGGGCCGATCTACGACCTGCCCATCGCCATCGGCGTGCTCATGGCCAACGGCTCGATCCGCCCGCCGCAGCGCGAATTGACGTTCGACTATCGCCAGTATCTCTTCGCGGGCGAACTGGCGCTCGATGGCCGCGTGCGGCCGATCAACGGCGCCATCAGCATGGCGCTGCACGCCAAGCGGCGCGGGTTGCAGGGCGTGATCGTGCCGCAGGCCAATGCGCGCGAGGCGGCGGCGGTCGAGGGCGTGCAGGTGCTGGGCGTGGCGACGCTGGCGGCGGTGGTGTCGCTGCTCAACGGCACGGGCCCGGCGATCGAACCCGAGCCGCCCGTGAACGTGCAGGAGATGATCACCCGCGCCAAGGCGTCGGTGGACTTTGCCGAGATCAAGGGTCAGGAGGCGGCGAAGCGCGCCGTCATCATCGCGGCCGCGGGCGGGCACAACCTGCTCATGCTCGGACCGGCAGGCACGGGCAAGACGATGCTCGCCAAGGCGCTGCCGGGGATCATCCCGCCGCTCTCGCCGGATGAAGCGCTCGAGGTGACGCGCATTTATTCCGCCTGCGGGCTGGTGACGCGCGGCGAGGGGATCATCACGCGCCGGCCGGTGCGCACGCCCCACCACACCGCCAGCGGGCCGGCGATCATCGGCGGCGGCACGATTCCGCGGCCCGGCGAGGTGAGCCTGGCGCATCGCGGCGTGCTGTTTCTGGATGAGATGCCCGAGTTCAGCCGCACCGTGCTCGAAACGCTGCGCCAGCCTCTCGAAGATCGCATCGTGACGATTTCGCGAGCCCATTCGACGCTGCAGTTCCCGGCGGACTTCATGCTGGTCGCGGCGCTCAACCCGACGCCGCGCGGCGACATGCCCAAGGGCGCCGAAGGCCAGCGCATCATGGAGCGGTACCTCTCGCGCCTGAGCGGGCCGCTGATCGATCGCATTGATATCCACGTCGAGGTGCCGTCGCTGCCCTATGCGAAGCTGCGCGCCAAGCCGGATGGCGTGCCGAGCGAGACGCTGCGCCAGCAGGTGGACGTGGCGCGGCAGCGGCAGGCGAAGCGCCAGGGCGCCGGCCTGCTCAACAGCGCGCTGAGCGGCAAGGCGCTGGACAAGTACGCCGTCATCGACGATGTAAGCGCCACGCTGCTGGCCCAGGCGGTGAGTGAACTGGGCCTGAGCGCGCGAGCATACGACAAGGTCCGCCGCGTGGCGCGGACGATCGCCGATCTTGAAGGCAGCGAGACGATCGAGTCGCCTCACGTGAGCGAAGCGGTGCAGTATCGGCTGCTGGACCGGATGTTGTGAACCGATGCGTCGGGGCAGCAAGGCATCGAGGCATCAGGCAATAGCCGTCGGCGGGAGCCGATGGTTTTGGTACGCGTGCAGCGCGCCGCTACTTCCCGGTCAGCAACACCACACCAGTGAGAATCAGGCACACGGCGATGCCTTTGCGCGCCGTCATCGGCTCGCCGAGCACCAGCCAGCCCAGCAGCACGGCGATGGCGGGCGCGACGCAGAACGCAATCGGCTTGACGACGCTCAATTGCCCCGCCTTGAGCGCGATGAAGAAAAACACCAGCGCCAGGCCGCCCGCGAGCAGGCCCGAGCCGAAGATGAGACTGAGCATGACCTTCGGCGGCGCGTGCATCCAGTCGCGCGGCTCGGTGCGCGTCGCGTAGAGCGGAATGGCCGCGGCGATGAGAATCAGCGGGAGGGCGACGCTGGCGCGCACGGCCAGCGCCGTCAAGGCGCCGACGCGCCCGCTGCCCAGCACCATCTTCGTGAACAGTTCGCCCACGCCCCAGCACAGGCCGGTGAGCAGCGCGAAGAGAACGGCTTTCATGAGGCGCCTCCGTCGAAACAGGGCCTGCCGCGGAGCTAACATGCCGTGGTCGGCAGTGGCCGCGGGAGGCGTCGATGACCAATGCATCATCGTCCGAATCGCCCGGGCAGGTGCAGCAGCCGCGCTCGCCGGGGGCGGCGCCGCGCGGCGTGCGCATCGCCATGTGGTCCGGGCCGCGCAACATTTCCACCGCCATGATGCGCTCGTGGGGCAGCCGGCCCGACACGTTTGTGAGCGATGAACCCTTCTACGCGTACTACCTCAAGAAGACCGGCCGCGAACATCCCGGGGCTGATGAAGTCATCGCGAAACACGAGACCGACTGGCAGAAGATCATCGACCATCTCACCGGCCCGATCCCCGAGGGCAAGGCGATCTGGTACCAGAAACACATGGCTCACCACATGCTGCCCGAGATCAGTCGCGGCTGGTTCGACCAGGTCGTGCATTGCTTTCTCATCCGCGATCCGCGCGACATGCTCATCTCCCTGCACAAGGCAATCCCCAACCCGACACTCGCGGACACCGGCCTGCCCCAGCAGTCGGAGATCTTCGAAGAGGTCCGCCGGCGCACCGGCATCGTGCCGCCCGTGCTCGATGCGCGCGAAGTGCTGGCGAATCCGCCGGGCATGCTGCGGCTGCTGTGCAAGGCGCTGGGCATCGAGTTTCGCGAGGAAATGCTCCGCTGGGAGAAGGGACCGCGACCGACCGACGGCGTGTGGGGCAAGCACTGGTACGCCGCCGTGGAAGATTCGACGCGTTTCGGCACATACAAGCCAAAGGCTGAGCCAATGCCCAGCAACGTGCACGGCCTGTACAAGTCGTGCCTGGGGATCTACCAGCGGTTGATGGGGTTTAGGCTGACGTTGAGTCGATAGGAGAGGCATGGGCAACAGGCACCAGGGACTAGGGGAAAAAGCGCACAGCCGTGGAACCATGATTCAGTTCAAGCGAGATCGTCCGGATTCGACGCCTTTCCCTAATGCCTAGTGCCTGGTGCCTAGTGCCTCGACTCTCCCATGCTCCAGACCTTCAACGAAAAAAATCGCGACATCGTTTACTACGTCAACGGGCTGTTGATCCCGCGCGATGAGCCGGGAGTCAGCCCATTTGATTCATCCGTGCAGGGCGGCGATGCCGTCTGGGAAGGGTTGCGCCTCTACAGCGGGCGCATCTTCAAACTGCGCGAGCATCTCGACCGGCTGCGCTCGTCGGCCCTGGCGCTGGCGTTCGAGTCGATCCCTTCGCACGAGCACATCATCGAGGCGATCCGCCAGACGCTTGCCGCCAACGGGATGACCGACGGCGTGCACATCCGCCTGACGCTCACGCGCGGCGTGAAGATCACCAGCGGCATGGACCCGCGGCTCAATCAGGCCGGGCCGACGCTCATCGTCCTCGCCGAGCACAAACCGCCGGTCTACGGGCGCACGGGCCTGTCGCTCATCACCTCGTCGATCCGGCGCTTCGCGCCCGATGCGATGGACCCGAAGATCCACCACTGCAATCTGATCCAGTCCATCCTCGCCAAGATCCAGGCCAACGCGGCCGGGGCGGATGATGCCCTCATGCTTGACCCGCGCGGCTTCGTCGCCGAGACGAACGCCACGCACGTGTTCCTCGTCGATCAGGGCATCGTGCGCACGCCGCACACGCTGCATTGCCCCGAGGGCATCACCCGCGCTGCCGTCCTCGAACTCTGCGCCGCCAATGGAATCGCCTGCGAAGTGTGCGACCTATCCCTCACCGACCTCTACCGCGCCGACGAAGTCTTCTGCACCGGCACGATGGGCGAACTCGCGGCGGTGACGCGCGTAGACGGCCGGATCATCGGCAACGGCCAGGTCGGCCCGATCACGCAGCGCCTCAGCTCGCTCTTCAGCCAACTCACCGCGCAGCAGGGCGAGCGCGTGGTCTAACATCATCGCGCGCGATGCCGCTAAACTTGTCGTGCATGGCGGAAACACCGACGAGCCCGGGGCAGAACTGGATCCCACTTTGCCGGCTGGACAGCATCGGCATCGGCCTGGCGCGCTACATCGAGGCGGCGGACCGGCCGCTGTGCGTCGTGCGCATCGGCGAGAGTGACGCCGCAGTCTTCGATGACGCCTGCCCGCACGCCGGCGGACCGCTCTCAGGCGGCCACGTCGAAGACGGCTGCCTCGTGTGCCCCCTGCACCAATGGCCCTTCCGCCTCGCCGACGGCGTGTGTGCCGACACAAACGCCTTCCGCGTGCGCAAGTATCCCAGCCGCGTCCGCGACGGCATGGTAGAAATAGCCCCGCCGAAACCCCACTGAGAAAAAGGCGCACCGCGCCAATCGGCCACGCGCAAAGCGCCGATGAAGGCGTGACCGCCAGCAGCCGGGGCGTGAAGCGAGTCTTCGATGCTGCTCCCGGGAACTTCGACCCCGGCGGGGTCAGAGAATGCAGCCACGCGTGAAGCGCCGCCGCGCCGCGCCGAAGCGCAACCCGTGGAAAGCATCAAAACACGATCAAAGCCCCGAAGGGGCGAGAGAAGCGCCCGGCACACCCGAAGCGCCACGCCACTGCTCCGACACGCGCCTAACTGTCCCGGTTTCTTCCCCGAGCAGCGGGGGCCGCAAACACCCAGCGCGACCATGAGCGAGGTCGTCTCCATGAGCCGAATCGCGCAACCGAGCAAGCGCCGCGAGTCCGGCCACACTTGGAATTGAAATGCGCTAATCGCGTCGTCGTATACTCTCCCCACACTCGGGACATCTAGATGACTGTGCTCCGGTGATACGGTACGCGCAAGATGGACACAATCCTCGAGCCTGACGCAATCGTCCCCTCACGAGTCGAGTACCTATGAACAGCAGGATGTGCGCTGATGCCATCGCTAGTGTATAGCCTAAAGCATTTACCCACACTGGACGGAGCGGCATGGGTCTCGTTCCGAGAACCATTGATGCGCCCCATCCTTTCGGCAGGGGAAAGCCTCCGGAAATGGGCTCGATCTCGCACCATGCAAGCGGACGCGGCCAGCCGCATGCGACCATCCCTCGCGAGGGAGATGAATTACTTGCCATTGGCTCAGCATTTGCATACGCGAGCCAGGATGCCTGTGACCGGGTCCAGATGGCAAATTCAGACGCTGGCCTTGGCTTGAGGAGTGGGCCCAGTTCGGGGCTTGGTGCAAATGACACCATTTGCGCACCGGGGACGGAATACTTCAAGATGCATGTAGCCACCCTTGGGGTGTCCGTTACAAACCAGTCCATTTCGGCTGGTCCATGAATTGGCAGGAGCGAGCAAATGAAGATATTTGCGACCAATGACGTCAAAGCAATTAAAATGCTGAAGAACACTACCATGCCCAGTTTCAACATTGCGCCTCCCCATCGCGTATAGGCGATATCCTTAGGCACAGCAGGGGCATCCCGGGGTACAAGGGCGCATGCCGCAAGGTTTGCAGGGATGTCTCAGATTGGGGATCACTTCAAATTGGGTAAGAAAACGGGACAGTTACGTTTATCAGGTCTGCTCATGCCGTAACCGCTTTCCGCGGCCGGCCGCGCGGCCGAAACGTGTGCTCCAAGAGCCAGCGCCGCCGCCGTCCGCCTCACCAACGACGAATGGTAGCCGCCACCACCGGCGAAGGTGCCCATGCGATCGACGCCGCGATGGAGCACGCGGTACACGTAGCCGCCAAGGGTCGGTCGAGCGATGCGAGGCAAGAGAAGTTCCAGCCGCGCCGCCCGCAAAGCGCAATGCTCTGGCAAAAATAAACGTACCTGTCCCGCTTTCTTCCCCGGCCCTCGAGGCAGTTCCGCAGGTATATGTCCTGAGTGTGGAGCGAACTTCCGTCTGCAATCGGCCAGGATCTAGTTGCGAATCCTCTTTTGAGCGTCCAGTCTCAGGTATTCATACTCGCGAATGCGGTGCCTTGCGAAGTCTGATTCTGCTTCCCACCTCCAACTAAGTTCGCAACGTCCTTCTGGTTCGGGAGGCTGGACGTCAAGCAGTTCTTGAAATGCAATGCCGGCTGTGCCGTCCCAAGTGACTTCATCGAGAACCGCGGCGTCCAACTGATCCGCTCTTGATCGTGCAGCAGTAGCAGTTAAATGGACCGTGTTTCCCATCGCATCGCGCATGGCAATCACCGCGTCGGCATTTGCATAAAGAGCGAGCCGGAGAATTCTCGCAACTTCTCGCGTCTCTTCGGTTTGTGGAGTAACCACTATGCGAACGGCGATCGTGCGGCCGCAGGCCACAGCCGCTGCCAAGTGCAGCTCGCACGGATCACCACTGACAGGAGTGGTAAGCTGAAGTGGCGCGCCGAGCTCCACAGTCTGGATACTTCTTTCGCTCGTGTGGCACGCTGGGAGCGCGGCGTAGATTGCCGCGAGAGCAAACGTCGCGGATGCACGGGGACCGATGGATGAACTCATGGCAGCTCCTAAATGTGGTTAGAATCGGTGACAAGACTCCGTGGCACGCGCCGCCTTCCGTGTCCGGCCGCGCGGCTGAAACGTGTGCTCCAAGAGCCAGTGCCGCCGCCGTTTGCCTCACCAACGACAAATGGTAGCCGCCGTCATCATCGAAGATGGCCATGCGATAGACGCCGCGATGTCGCCATAACTCGATCTGCCATAACAACATCTCATTCCAACACAAAGCCCGGGAACGCTACAAGGAAACGTTGTCGGGCCTTCTCGTCTGTCTG